>JAAYXC010000255.1 GCA_012516115.1 Bacillota bacterium
CAGGGGACCGGGCCGGGCTTCATCTCTCGCGCGGACGGCTACATCCTCACCCACGCCCACGTGATCGAGGGAGCACAGAAACTCCAAGTCACGCTGGCCGATAAACGCCGCTTCGAAGGCCGGGTGGTCGGCGTGGACCGGGATCTGGACCTCGCCGTGGTGAAGATCGAAGCCAAAGGCCTGCCCACCGTGGTCATGGGTGATTCGGAGCGGCTCGAGGTCGGCCAATGGGTCCTGGCCATCGGGAACCCCTTGGGCTACCACCATACCGTGACCGCGGGCATCGTCAGCGCCCTCAACCGTTCGCTGGAGGACCCCAACCGTAACGGTTATCTGATCCAGACCGACGCGGCCATTAACCCCGGGAACAGCGGCGGGCCCCTCATCGACCTCCAGGGCCAGGTGGTGGGGATTAACGTGGCCATCCGGGCGGATGCCCAGGGAATGGGGTTCGCCATCCCCATCAATATGGCCAGACAAAGGTTGGCGGCTCTCACCAAAGGACAAGGTAAGACCCCCTCGTCCACCGCGGGCCGTCCGTGGCTCGGGATCGCCATGGGGGACCTGCGGGATCTTCCGGCGGCCATACGTCGTGAATACGGCATCTTGCGGGAGGAAGGCGTCTTCGTTAATGATGTCGCCGCCAACAGTCCGGCGGCAAAAGCCGGTTTTCAACGTTTTGACCTCATCGTCTCCATCGACCAGGCCGAGGTCAAGACCATGGAAGAAGTCCGTCGCCGCGTCCAGGAGGCTAAGGTCGGGCAGACCCTGCGGGTGGTCATAAACCGCCGGGGTCGTTACCTCCTGCTGCGGCCGCGGCTCGAACCAATGCCCCTCGAATACGCCTATTAAACCTGGATGCGGTTGACATGGCCGTTCCCGCGGTCTAGAATGGTGTCGGGGGTGAGTCAATGGAAAGGGCCGATCTTCTCGCTTCCTCGAGCAAGCCCACGGAAAAATGGTCCCAGTTCGAAGAACTCGTACTGGCCCATCAGCGTGCCTTCTACCATTTCGCCCTCCGTCTCACCGGGAACGAAGAAGAGGCCGAGGATCTTCTCCAAGAGGCTCTCCTGCGCGCCTTCCGTTCCTTTGAGCGATTTACGCCGGGGACGGCCTTCGACCGCTGGGTCTACCGGATCATTTACCACCTCTTCGTGGACGGCTACCGTCATCGTCGCCGATCCCCGATCAGCCTTACTTCGCTCGATGAACCAATCCAGAACGAAGAAAACGAAATGCTCCGTGAGGTTCCCGACGCCCGCGACGATCCCGAAGAGGTGGCCCTGAACGGCGAGTTTTACAAAGAGTTGAAAAGGGCCCTTTCCGCCCTGCCGCCGGAATTCCGAACGGCCGTGGTCCTTTGTGACGTCCAGGGTCTCTCTTACGAAGAGATCGCCCAGATCATGAACTGTTCCATCGGTACAGTCCGTTCTCGTATCCACCGTGGCCGGCGTCAGCTCCGGGAACGACTGGCGCCCTACCTGGCCGGCGCGCGCAAGGAGGTAGGAAGGACCGGATGAACTGCGAGAAAGCGAGCAGGCTCCTCTCGGCTTATCTGGATCATGAACTGACGCCCGAAGAGCGCCGGCTGCTCCGGTTGCATCTTTTGGCCTGTGCCGAGTGCAACGAAGAACTCCGCCAGCTGGAAACCATCAAGGGTTCCCTGGCCCGTCTATGTGTCACCTCCGTGCCTTCTTTTCTTCCCTGGTTGCGGGCGCGCCTGGCGGAGGAAGAGGCCATCCTGGCCGACGAAGAGCGACCGGTCTTCGTCTGGCAACAACCCTGGTTCAGACGGACCTGCGCGGCGGTGGCCTTTCTCCTGCTCTTCGGCCTGGGATCCTGGCTTCTTTCACCCCAGAGACAAAAGGGTCCCGTGCCGTCACAAAACGGGCTGCCCTCTCTGCCCGAGGCAAGCTGGGTCAACGTGGAAAGGAACCTCCTCCGCTAGAGAAAAAGACCTTCTCCCCTCTTCCCTCCTGCCTTTTATTTACTACTTTCACTTTTGCTTTTCCCCGGGCCCCTGGTTGACCCCCACCGTCCGGGCGTTTATAATCTAACCGCGAACGATCTTCAAAAATCGGATTTCACCGGTGGAAGACTGTTAAAAG
>JAAYXC010000256.1 GCA_012516115.1 Bacillota bacterium
GTTTATCATGTGTGTTATTATTTGCAGTATTTATATTGCTAATTTTATATTCTCAAAATTTAGCATATTACAGGCCAATGAAAAATAGCAATGGGAATTTCAACGGTCCTTTACCAGTGAGCTCAACATTGGGCGATTATCGATATACCGAAAAAACGCATACTTATAGATTTCATCGAGGAATAGATATTCCTGGAACAGGACCGGTATACTCTATAATGTCTGGAAAAGCTACAGTTGGTTCAGACTCTGTAACTGTTGGAAATTATACTTATGTTCATTTGACTAAAATTCAGGTTCGTGATAACCAATATGTTAAAGGAATTATCGATGATCCTAATAATCCTACACTTCTCGGATATATTAAAGAAGACCACTTACATCTTCAGATGGGAAATGTCGCCCAAGAGGGGCCTTTCTATAACCCCTTAGGCTACTTAGGCGGTCCGGATAATTTTACTGATGATCTTTCACCGACAGTATCCCAGATAACTTTTTTCCCTAGTGATATAGAAACAACTAGTGAAAGAGTTTCATTTACCGGTCCGCTCTTTAATAAAGTAGATATAAGGGCAAAATGTCGAGATTCCCGTCAATTTGATTCACGCATAAGATATTCAGGGATATATCGTATAGAATTTCTAATTGAAGATGGTGAAGGTAATGATATCTACGGTCCCGTTGAGACGATCAGATTCGACCAGGTTATGCCGCCCGATAACGGGGATCCTGTTAAGCTGATATATGATGTTACAATTGCAAAACAAGCTAATTCAGATACATTTCATTATTGGGTTACGAATGCGATTATTAATAATCAAGTTGAGAATCGATACTGGAATACCAAGTTGCGTGATGGCGAAGAATGGAACGGATTGGATGCAAGAATTAATTGGGAAGCTAAATTTAAAGATGGCAAATATAAAGTTAGTGTCCTTGCTTATGATTATAAAGGCAATGGAGGAAAATTAGATGAACAAAAAGGAGCGGAAACAAAAGAAATAACTATTGATAATTTTCGCCCTATTGTGAGACGTATTACAATTGGTACTAATTATGAGGGAGAATGGAAATTATCAGAAAACGGATTAATTTTCTCTAAAAATTTTGATACCAGCTTAAAACCTGGGATTTATACGATAACAGTCGAGTTTAGTGAACCCGTAAAGAATCCGACCATGTCTATTGATACATTCGGCGTCATACCTTTACAATCAAGCGACCAAATCCACTATTCAGGTGCGCTTGTTATCCCGGAAAACGATGAGACCCATCACGGTATCCGTACAATAACAGTTAATGCAGTAGACTTAAATGACAATGCCCTCTTGCAGTTGTCACCCGGCATGTCTATTATCGATTCACAGCAATTGACCCGTGATATTAACGGGGTCATGCAAGGTATTGGTGGTTCGGATACCATCCATCAATTCATTATCGGCGACGGTCCCCAGATCGATTTGACCTGCACCGGATTGCCGCATGGTCCGGCGAATATAACGTATACGGTCACCGATGAGGACCTGGAATCAATCGCCCTCACCGTGGACGATACGACCGAGGATGTCCCCGTGCTTGAAGGCGAGACCACCAAGACGGGGACCAAGGAAGTGGACGGAAAAGGCGAGCACAAGGTGATAGTCACCGCTGTTGACAAGGCAAAGAACCCTCCATCCCAGAAGAAGATCGAATTCGTGATCGACCCCAGTCCACAAATCGCTCTCACTCATTCCGGCCCTCCATGCGGCCCTGTAATGGTTTCATATACCGTGACGGATAAAGACCTGGAAACGATCACGCTTACGGTAAACGAAAAACCAACCCCCATACCGGTCGAAGGGCGTACGACGGTCTCGGGCACCCAGATATTTACCGATGCCGGAGATTATACCGTCACATTGAGTGCCACCGCTTCCGACGGCCCGGACCACAAAGGCGAGAAAACCATAAAATTTACGATAAAGCCTAAACCACCTCGGCCGACTCCGACTCCGCCTCCGCCGGGTGGAGAACCCCCCGCGCGGGTTGACGAGAGTTATGATGTCTCCGGCTCGCATTACGGCCCAATGGCTGAGTGCCCAATTTCGGAAACAAAGGTCGGGATACTTCAGACAGGTTATTGGAACGATATGAAAGCCTTCTTCAACTCCATAGGGTATAATGCTGAGCTTATCCCGCCCGAGGAGTTTTCTCCTGATTTAATGCGGAATCAAAAATCGCTGTTTGTTCCGACCGGAGGATTGTTCCCCCTATCCAACCTGCCGGAAATCGAGGTCAAGCTGGCCGAGTATCTTGAAGCCGGCGGGACGGTGGTTGTCTTCGCCCAGACCAAAATGGAGGATTATAACATCATCCCGGGTCCGGTAACCGGCCTGGGTTATGTGGAAGATACCGCCTGCCACTCATTGACCGGCGCCATCACTAAATACCTTCCCTGTTTCGCCGGGCAGCGGGACACGACGGTTGATGGAAACGCCGACGGCATCCTGACCGGCTGGCCGGAGAACGCCGAGGTCTGGCTGCGCCGGATCAAGAACGGCTACCCCGCCCTGATTTCCTATCCTTACGGCCAAGGCCGGGTCATCGTCTCCACTTATTACACCGACTTCGCCTACGGCCACTCCCAGCTAAACGAGGATGAGCGGCGGTTATTCAGGGATCTGCTGGCCTGGACGACCGCGCCCAACCAGGAGATCCCCGAGGTAAAGCCGGGGGGATCGATCGCGCTGAACGTGCCGATAACCGCTGATGCCTCGATCGCAGCAAACCCTGGCGTGACGAAGATACGACTTTTGGTGCGCGATCCGGACTCACGTTTGGTCGAGACCCAAGAATACGAGATGGCCATGGGCCCGGGTCAGACCGTCGAGATTCCCTATCTTTTCGACAGTACCGGTAAAGTCATTTCGTCGGATGAAAAAGGCTTGGGCATCTGGAGTATAAACTACGAACTCCTCGCCGAGGATGCGGTCGTCCAATCGGAACGGGCGGCCGTGCGGGTGGCGATCAGCAAGCACCTGGAGGGGAGCGATCCTGCTCCCTTGGCCGCCACAGTCGTCATGCCGACAAGCGTGCCATACACGGAGCAGTTCCCCGTCCAACTCCAAGTCGTCAACAGCGATCAGCGTGAAAGAACCATAAGATATACGATTCAAGGTGGGATCTCGCCCAGCCATTTCATCCACGGAACCATTACCGTCCCGGCCAATTCCACGAGGACCGTTGAAGAGACCGGCAAGGCCCTGTGGTATTGCACCGACCCGGCGAACCCGATCTGGGTGTTGATCACTTTTCGCGATGAGTCGAACCGGGTTTTCGCGCGTGAACTCAGGCAGATCTATGCCCATCGCGGTGAAGCGATAGTAGAATACACCTTCCTCAATCTCACGAGGCCGGACCATCAGGATTCCTATGGCAATCCGGCGGTACAGGCCGGGGATAGAGTGCGGATAAGCGCGGTTATTACGGATCAAAACCCTACTTACGACCGCAGCTACTGGCATTTCAAGTGCAAAGGCTCAAGCGGCAGCATCATTTATCAGGAAGACTTCGAGCACGAAGTCGGTTCCGCCGGCAGTTTCACAAAAACATTCGAGTTCATCGTGCCGAGATGTAACGACGATCGGTTTTCTCTGAGCATTACCGGTGAAAAGGGCGGGGCCCCCCTCGTTATCGGCACGGATTCCAAAGACTTCTTTGTCCAAAACAAATCCAATTACGAATTTACCCTGCTCCGGCAAGCGGCCGACGGTGAATTGCGTTTGCGCTGCCGGCAGAAAGGTCCGGGCAGTGTCGGCGGCAAGGTATCGTGCTACCTGAACAAGTGTGATTCCAGCGGTTATCTGGGTGAGATAGACATCCCGGAACTAGAACCCGGTAGTTTCTATGATTTTTCCATTACGGTGGATCCGGGCATTCACTTCGGAACCGGCTCCGCGGGGAATATCCTTTATTTTAGATCATCAGAAGACGTTGGTACGGTTCTGGGGCGACTCGCTTTGACCCGGTTAACGCCGGCCGTTTCCCTCTCCGGTTGGAACGGTCGGGCCGGCAGCACTCTTCAAATCAAGACCAGCCTGGTCGGGGGCCCGGTGTCCGCCCCTACCGTGGCCGATCTGAGGCTGCGTGTCCCCGATCTGGGTTTCGTGCAGAATCTCGCCTGTGAGATATCTCCGGCCAACAATCCTGTGGAACAGGTCATCTCCGTTGAAGTACCGTCCTCAATGGGGCCCGGAGTCTACCCGGTGATCCTCGAGGCGGTGCAGGGGGATCGCGTTCTTTATTCCGCCGGTACAACGATGAAGATCAATAACGCCGAGATCAACGCCGAATTTCTGGGGCCGGATCCTGTCAGGGCTGGGGAAACGGTGAGCTGGCGCTTGGTCAATACCGGAGGCAGCATGACCACGGCCGAGTTCCGTTTCAATATCACGACCATTAATTCGCCCCAGATCTCCCAAGAGCTGCTCCTCCCTCTTGATTCTCCCCAAATCGTATCGGTAGAGCTCCCCGCCGACATCACCTCCGGTATTTACCGATTGGCCTGGGAGCTCAGGGACAAGCGCACCGGACTGCCGGGAATAACCTGGAGCGCCGCCGTGACGGTCCAGGGGGTTACGGCCACCGTCCGGGCCACCACGGACAAGGACTACTATCTCACGGGGGAACCGGTTGTGGCCGAAGCTGAGGTTCAGGCCGGTTCCCTGCCCGTAGCGGGAAAGCTACATCTCGAGGTGAGGCACGCGGTGGAGGGAGGATATGAAGCCGCCTGGCCGACGCGGGCCGGAGGGTTGGATCGGCGTAACTGTATCCAGGGGTTACTGGGCTTTGAGAAACCCGGCTACAGGTGGAAATCCTCGCATCGGATGGGAAGCCCGCTGGTAGGACAGGTTCTGCCAGGCGGGGGGCGTCAGGTCGTGGCGACCGAGGGCGACTATGACGGATGGAATCAAAGCGTCGTCATCCGCGATGCCTCTACAGGAAATGTATTGAAGGTCATCGAACCTTCGAGTTATATTTCGACCACATGGTATAATCTCCCGATTGAGCCCGCTGATATGGGTCTGATCGATCTGGACGGCGACGGCATCGAGGAGATCGTCTTCTACGTTATTTACATGGATGGCACTTACAATAACACGTGCTTGGTCGCCCTTTCCGCCCAGGACGGAGTACGGTGGAAAAATCTTCTCATTAAGACACCTTACTATAATCCCGCCGTCGATCTTGCCCTGAGTTACGGCGACTATGACGGCGACGGGAAGATTGAAGTCTTCGCCGCCAGTAGTGATAAGTATTATTTGCTGGACGGAGAGTCCGGCCAAGTCCGCCAAAGCCTGCCGGCGCATGTCACGCTTAGTGGGAATGTAGCGCGACTCGCTCAAGCCGATCTCAATCTTGATGGCAGTCCCGAATTGGTCCTGTGTTCGTCAAATCATTGTATCTGCTTGGCGAGCGATCTCAGCCTGCTTTGGTCGACCGAACTCCCCGGAGAACATCAGTATTGGAACGATATTGCAGTGGCCGATCTAGACAACGACGGGATGGCGGAGGTTGTCGTATCTGCTAATGGCGGATTGGCCGTCCTTGCCGGCGCCACGGGACAGATCCGTTGGGAGCGTTTCTTTAACGAGACCACAAATTGGAGGAGCCTAGCCGTCGGCGATAGCAACCGGGACGGTATGATGGAGATCTTCGTCGCCACTTACTCCACCGTACGGGCATTCACCTATGATGGTAATATGTTATGGTCTTATAATCGTAGCGGTCCGATTACACTCATTACCCAGGCGGACAGGGCATTCATCCTGATAGGTATCCAGAGAGACCTAGACTGCCTCGATGCCGCTTCTGGTCAGATCCTTTGGTCTTATTATGGCCCCTATTATTCTTCTGAGAAACTCGCCGTTGCCGATGTTGAGGGTGACGGCCGGCTGGAAGTGGTCGGATCCCACGGCTGCCTGGATGCATACGAGCCCGCCGGCGCTGTCGCGCCCATGCCGGAGTCCACAGCAGGAATATACAGCGAAGTTTTTAGGCGCACCGGCCGGCCCTGGGTGGCGGGCGACGGTTCGCTCTGGCATCTAACCCAGGGCGGTTTCAGTTACTACGATCCTTTCTCCGGTCGCTTTGGTTCGATACCCTATCGGATCGGTGAAGACTATGCCTTGGTCAATACCGAGGAGGGCCTGACGCTCTTTTGCTGGAATGAAGTACTGGGGTATGTCGATCTCGGGGCCAAGGCGTTCATTGAATCTTGGCGCGACGATCCTGAGATCATCTCAGCGATGGAACAATTTTACTACCATAATGACGGCTGGCTCAACTGGATGGATGCAAATTATCTTTGGTTTGACAACTGCTTCTACTTGAACGGTTATGCCGAATACACGGACCTCCAGGGTGAGGGCGGCATCTTGGGCGTCGGGCCCGACGGAACGGCATTCGCCTTGGTAAATGGAGAGATTTGGGGGTGGAACTTCGCCACCCATACCCTGACTGGTCCATTCCCCTCTCCGGTTAAGGCGGCGCGAGGCTTCGCCGGCGCGGTACAGTTAACAACAGAACTTGCCTTCGTACCGATCCCCAGCGCTGAATACGGCCTCGCGCTCTACCGATTTAACCCCGTGACGATGGTCTTGGAACCCCTCTTGACCGAAGATGAGCTCAAGGCCGCTTTCGCGGCCGCTGCAGGCAGCCAGCCCGTGGATCTAAACCTGAGCCTTGTTCACAATCCGGAGAGCGGCGGGATCTACGTTTGCCTCGGTGACGGGGTCGGCCTGCCCTATCTCTTCCTTTATGACCCTGTGAACGATCACCTTATCCATGTGGGCGCTTTCGTCGGCCAGGGAGTGGCGATCCACCCCCGGATTGCCCCTGACGGCAGCCTTATGCGACTCGTACCCGGCGCGCAGCCAAGGATCGAGAAGCTCCTGCCCGCGGGGGGAAGAATCCTCATCGAGCTGCCGCGGGAGATCGCGGGGCACCTTGCGGAGGGCGACTGCGGCGCCAGCATCATCTCTCCGGCCGGCGAGTACTGCATTCTGACGGGCGGCATGCTCTATCGGATCGCTCCCTCGGGGGAGGTGAACCTTACGGCCCTGGAAGCTACCAAGGACTGGACGATCTATGAGATGGGCTTCGGATCCGATCCGGATCTGCTCTATCTTTACGTAAACCGAAATGAACCGAGAGATGCTAACATCTGGCTCATGAGATGCCGACTATCTACGGGGGAATTTGAAGAATTGGCCTATCTCGGCCATAGTCATTTATTTGACTTCGTCATGTACGAGTACCACGTACCCGGACTGCTCGCAGATGGTGAGAACGGCAAGTTGTATTTCAACCGTTCCGAGAGGCTTCCGGATTTAGATCGGGAGCAGTTGGCATTATGGATCTATGAACCCGGACTCGGCGAGCGGATGATCGGCTACTGGAGCGGCGTCAACGTATGGTCAGACCAGCTGACGCTGCTCTGCAAGAAAGGGAACCTGATCTATCTTCTTGATGCGGACTATTCACTATGGGCCATGGACCTGGCGACCGGTCGTTCCTGGCTGGCGGGGCAGATGGATTTGGAGGCGGGTCCATTTGCCGGAGCGTTCTATAACCCCACGAATGACTTGATCTATCTTTACGACTACGATTTCACCCTTTGGAGTTGGGACTTCTTCCTGCACGGGCCCGCCGGCACCGGCGGCGGGGTGGGTACGGTTAGAGAGGAAGTGGTCTGGGCCGCCGATTACCGTGTGGACCTGGCCGCGGGGGCCGTGGATACGCGCACCGCTACCATCGAGCATCTACCGCCCGGCCAGTACCGCCTGGAAGCCACCCTGCGCACGGACCGGGGGCAATTGGTCGGCCGGGACCAACATGATTTCACCGTCGTCCAAGACAACCTGGCCGGCCTGCTCGAAATGCCGGCCGGACCGATCAAGGTCAATACGACCGTTCCCATTACCGCCTCGGTAGTGAATCTCTCGCCGGTGGTCGGCCAGGATGTCGAAGCGGTCCTGAGCTTGTTACTCGAGGGTGGGGAAGCCACAGAGCTGCAGCGCGTCACCTTCCACCTTGCGCCGGGCGAAAGCCGGAAGATGCAGGTGGATGCGCTCTTCGATAGGCCCGGCAAGGGGCTGGTACGCCTGGAACTGAGGCGCGAAGGGAACCAGATCGGTACCTTCCAAGGCCCCATCTTCGTGGCCGCACCCCAGGTGGAAGCGGGCCTGGAAGCCCCGGCCGAGGTGGGACGTACCCCGTTCAAGATCCGCGCCTGGGTGAGGAACACCGGCCTTGTGGGGGTCGAACTGATCCTCGCCGCGGACCTATTGGAACTATTTAACCAGCCGGTGACCCTGGCGCCGGGCGAGGAGAGGATTTTCGAAAAGGAGATCGCGTTAAGCGGTGATGCCTTATTCCGTCTCCAAATTCAAGGAGATTGCGCCCTCGAAAGAACGGCCTCCATCCTCATGGCGGAAAGCATTCACATCACCGCAGAAGTACTGGACGTCTACCCGGACGGTTTGGTGGCGCCGGCCGTCGTTCTGAAGAATACCGGACGATTGCCAACCAGTTTCCAGCTTGAATTAACTTTAACAAAGGCTGGGCAGGTTCTGGCCACGACCAGCCACGACGTCAACCTTGGAGTGGGCTCGTCGGCCAGGTTCGCGCTACCGCATGACCTTCCGCCCGGGAGTTACCTCTTCAGTTGGCACACCCCGTTGGGTTCAGGCGATGTACCATTCGAGGTCAAACAGGGCTACGCGGCCACATTGGCCGCCTCCTGCCGCGAGGAGGGCGCGTTCCTCTCCGTCGACATCAACATTTCCAACCTCGGTTTGCTGGGTTTCACCGGCCGTTTGGAGGCCGTCGTGGGAGGGGAACAGGCTTGGCGCGAGGTTACCCTGGCCTCCGGGGAGACCCTGAGGACCACGATCCAGCTGCCGCTGCCCCATGAAGCCGGAGTGCATCAGGTCGAGGGCCTGTTTTTGGCTGACGGCGTGGTCTTGGCGGCCACGACTACGAGTTACGTCCGGCAGACCACAATTAGTCCGGTGGCGGATATAAAAGTGGTTTCGGTCCCGCAGAATTTGGTCCTTGGGACCGGCGAAGAGCGGACCGTCGAGATCGGGCTGCGAAACGACGGTCTCCAGGTCGGTGAGGTCTTGGTGGTCCTGGACTGCGATGACTTCCTGAATGATGGGCAGGTCGTCACCGTGGTTCCGGGCGAGGAAAGGACCGTCCAGTTCAATCTGGTGGTGCCGGAGGACCGGGAGAGCGGGGTTTATACGGCCAAAGTGATGCTTGATGGTCGAGAAGTAGAGACTTTTCAGTATGAGGTAGAGGGAATTAAACTCCAGGTTGTGGCATCAACGGACAAGCAGGCCTATGTTAAAGGAGACAATATCGTTCTATCACTACAGGTAACACAGATTGAAGGCGGGGATAATCTCCCACTTAAAGCAGTAGTCATATTCGGTGAGTTTGAAGAATCGAGAGAATTTGATCTGAACGGTACGGAAACGCTAAATTTTAACATCCCGGCGACTTATTTCGGTCAAAAATTATTTTATGGATTCTATCACCGTGATACAGAACGTTCTCTATATCTTGACACCATGTATATTTACGAGGATTATCCACAAGTACTTATAATTACGGATAAACAATTATATCAGGCAGGAGACAATGTGCTAATTCAACTTGTTCCGCATCAAGAAGGCTGGATCTTTTTA
>JAAYXC010000257.1 GCA_012516115.1 Bacillota bacterium
CCTACGGCCGCGCTCGATGCCCTGGCCGAAGAAAGGCTTTACCGCGAATTCGACGGGCTGGTGGCCGGAAAAACGGCCGTCTACATCTCCCACCGGCTGGCGAGCACCCGTTTCTGTGACCGGGTGGTGATGTTAGAAGGAGGTAGGGTCGTCGAAACGGGAACCCACGAGGAGCTGATGGCCAAAGGAGGGAAATATGCCGGGCTCTTTGCCGTCCAGGCCCGATACTACCAAG
Source organism: Bacillota bacterium (assembly GCA_012516115.1). GTDB lineage: Bacteria > Bacillota > UBA4882 > JAAYXC01 > JAAYXC01 > JAAYXC01. The sequence continues at coordinate 236 of JAAYXC010000257.1, forward strand.
AGGAGGCGTCCACGGCATGAAAGGCGGGCGCTTCGTCAACGTCTTCCCGGTCCTTAAATTCTTCTATTCCCTTACCTGGAGATATAGGAAATCCTATTTCCTGTTGATGGCGGGGAATATGGCCCTACGCGGTTTTTCTCCGTTCATCAACATCGTGATGCCCAAGTTCATAATCGACGAACTGCTGGGCCCAAAAAGGCCCGGCGTGGTGGTGGGCCTTGTCGCCGCGCTCATCGGGGCCAACTTCCTGCTCTCCCTCCTCAACAACCTCCGGGACTATCTCACAAGTCGGGCCCGTATCTTCTTTGAGTTTAAATTCGACGAACTTCTGGGCCGCAAGGCCATGGCCATGGATTTCGAGTATACCGAAAACCCAGCCGTATTGGCCCAGATCGAGAAGGCCAAGACCGGCATGAGTTGGTATTCGGGCGGCATCGCGGGCCTAAGTGAAAACCTCACCTCCATTATCGCCGGTCTTTTTACCCTCTCGGGCACGCTTTATCTCATCGGGCGCTTCTCGCCCTGGCTCATCGCGGTAATGCTGGGGACCATGGCCGTAAACATGCTCATCATGGTGGAATACCAGAAAATGAACGTACAATTTACGAAAAAACTGGTAGAAATAAACAGGAGATTCGGCTATTACTTCGGCCTGCTTAAAGACTTTAAATACGGCAAGGATATCCGCCTTTATGATGCCGTGGGCCTTTTGACGGAGCGGGCCGGACAATATATCGACGAGACTTTTAATAAAGCGGTCGGTAAACTTATCGCTACGGGGACTCGCTTTCATACCTTTATGGCCTTTTTTTCCGCGCTACAGCAGGCAATGTTATACGGTTATCTGGGGCTGCGGGTCTTGACCCGGGCCATAAGCATAGGGGATTTCCAGATGCTTGTAAGCGCGGTCGGAAGCTTCACGGGGAGCCTGTCCGGTATCTTGAACCAAGTCATCGAGCTCGGTAAGAACGCCGATTTCATGAAGGAATACAAGATTTTCATGGAGTATCCGCCGGTCAAAGTATCGGAAAGGGAAAAACCGGCGAGAAAGCCGGAGCATATCCTGCAGCTGCGCGGCGTTTCCTTCAAATATCCCGGCAGCGAGATATTCGTGCTGAAAAACGTCTCGCTTACCATACCCGCGGGACAGAAACTGGCGGTGGTGGGCCCCAACGGCGCGGGAAAGACTACCCTGGTCAAGCTGCTCACCCGGCTTTACGACCCTACCGAGGGCGAGATACTGCTCGACGGGAAGGATATCCGCCAATACGACCTGGAAGAATATCAGAAGCTTTTCGCCGTAGTCTCTCAGGATTATAAACTTTTCGCCTTCGAGATCGCCGAGAATGTGACGGCGGGGGCTCCGTATGACGAAGACGCCGTCAAGGAGGCCTTGAACAAGGTGGGGCTCGGGGAAAGGATAGAGAGCCTGCCCAAAGGGCCGGCCACTCCGCTTTACCGGATCTTCGACCGGGAAGGGATCGAATTATCCGGCGGCGAGGGCCAGCGGCTCGCCATCGCCCGCGCGATATACAAAGATTCGCCCATCGTGATCCTGGACGAGCCCACCGCCGCGCTCGACCCGCTGGCGGAATACGAGGTATACCAAAGTTTCGACCGGTTGATCGGCGGCAAGACGGCGATCTATATCTCCCATAGGCTGGCCAGCTGTCGGTTCTGCGATAAAATCGCCGTCTTCGACGGCGGGCGGATCGTGGAATACGGCGACCACGGGGAACTCTGCGCCCGCGGGGGCCTTTACGCCGAGATGTGGAAAACCCAGGCAGAGTGGTATATCTCCCCCCCACAAGACGGCCGCTTCTTAAAAGCGGTGTGAAAAACCTCAAGCCGGGGGGTGAATTCGGGCCTTTCTCAGAACGCTTTTACAGCTCTCGCCCTAAGCCGCCCTCCCCCTCCTTCGGCCGGATGGGGCCGACCCGCAGGACCGGTGGTGCTGTAAAAAGTCCAAAGCCTCTCTTAAGATCGGGAAGGTTCCCAAAAGCGGCGAAGCCGGGTACCGGCCTTCCCGCCGGGGCCCACCGGATTCCGCAGTTCGACCAGGATCCCTTCCCCCTCGTAAAACTCCAGAACCGCCAGGCCGCCGTTCGCCAGGCCGAACCGCCAATGCCTCTCCAAAGGCACCCCCAAGGTCAGACAGAGCAGCACCCGCGCCGGCCCGCCGTGGGTGACGAGAAGGACGTTCTGCCCTTCCCGGCCCGCAGAGAGTTCGGCAAGGAGCGTACCGAGGCGGGCGGCCAGTTCCTCCAGGGACTCACCCCCGGGCGGAGGCGTCCTCGGCGGATCCGCCTCCCAACTTTTAAGCCGCTCCCGGTCTCTTGCGGCGATCTCGGCATAGGTCAGGCCCTCCCACTCCCCGAAGGAAGCCTCGCGGAGCCGGGGGGCGGACACCGGGGAGAGGCCGCGGCCCGTAAGGATTATCTCCGCCGTCTCCCGGACGCGGCGGAGGTCGCTGGTCAAGGCCGCCGTGAAGGGAATTCCCTGCAGGATTTCAGCCAAGATCGCCGCCTGCCTCCGGCCGACCGCGTCGAGGGGGGGATCGGCCTGGCCGGTGAACCGCCCGGCCGCGTTCCAGGCCGTCCGGCCGTGGCGGACGATGAAGAGGCGGATCATCGTTCGACTCCCGCAAACGGAGGGAGAAGGCCGCTCAACACGGCCCCGGCGAAAAGAACCACCACTTCGGTGAGCTCAACCACCGCTCCCACCAGATCCCCGGGCAGGCCACCCAGCTTTCTCGCCGCGGCCCGGGCAAGGATAACCGCCGTCAAGGCCGTCAGGGCCCAAAGCAAGGCCAGGACGGGAAGGCCCC
>JAAYXC010000258.1 GCA_012516115.1 Bacillota bacterium
AGCCCATAGTATCCACTCCGGCGTTCCCACCCGAGAACGCCTTCGCCGTGGTCCTGGCCGGCGGGCAGGGCCGTCGACTCTGGCCTTTGAGCCGGCCCACCTGGCCCAAACCCTTCCTCCCCCTTTTCCCCGGCGACCGTGCGCCGCTGGCGGAGACCCTGGCCAGGTTGGCCCCGTTGCTCCCGCCGGAGAGGATCTTGGTTGTGGTGGAAGAGGCTCATCGGGCACCGGCCCTGTCCCTTTTACCCCCCGGCGCGCGTCTTCTTTGCGAGCCCTGGGGCCGTGGCACGGCGGCGGCTCTGGGTCTGGCGGCCGTTCATCTTGCCGCCCTGGCGCCCGGAGCCACGGTGGTGGCCATCCCGGCCGACAAATGGGTTGAAGCCGGCTCCCCCTACGAAGAAGACCTCAGGGCAGCCCTGGTCCTCGCCGCTGCGGGAGAATTCGTGCTCGTAGGCACGGAGGCCCTGGAGCCGGCCACGGGTTATGGATACCTCCTTCCCGGCCACGCCGTACGGTCCGTAGGAGGGCGGCCGGTCTTTCGCCTGGAAGGGTTCGTGGAAAAACCCGACCGGCAGAGGGCCGCGGAACTGGTAGACCGTGGATCCCTATGGCACGCAGGGCTTTTCGCTTTTTCGCCGGGAGAGTTTCTGGCGGTGCTCCGCTTTTTCCAGCCGCGGTTGGGAGAAGCGCTGGCCCGGGTGGGGGCGGCGCTGGGTTCCGTGGATTACGAGGTGGTCTTGAGGAAGGCCTGGCGGGAACTGGCACCCGTCTCGCTGGAAGAAGGCCTCTTTACCCGGGACCCCCATCGCCTGCTGGTCGTCCGTGGCACCCACCGTTGGCTGGATCTTGGGACTTGGGACGCGTTACGCCGGACGGCCTTGGCCACCGGGAAGGAGAACGCTGTATGCGGCCGGACCGTACTTATCGACTGCGAAGGCTGTCTTATCCGGGCCGAAGGCGGTCGCCCGGTGGCCGCCTTGGGCCTCCGGGATCTGGTCATCGTCGATACCCCCGTGGCCTTGCTCGTGATGGCCCCGGACCGGGGAGAAGAAGTCCGGCGGGTGGCCGCGATTATCACCCGGGAGGAAATGTAATCCGGGGTGTCCGAGGAGGAATCCTTCCCCTGATGGCGAAAGATTTACGCCGGCGTGGCCCGGGAATACGGGTTGTCGGAGGGAGAACTGCCGCTGGTGCAACGCTATCTTTCCGGCCCGCTTGTTTTCACCGTAAGTTTGGCAAAAGAAGGAAAAGTCTTCCGGGCGGTGGTTTTTGAAGCGCTCCGGGTCTATCCGCGTATGGGTGGCACGAGCTCTCTGCGGGTGGTAATCCAGGACCCGGAGGCCGAAGAATACGACCGCCGGTTCATCCGGCACCTTAACTGGACCGGCTTTTTCTGCGCGGATTACATCCGGGACGAGTCTACGGGTCGCCTGGCCCTGATCGAGCTTAACCCACGCATGGCGCCGGGGCTCATCCTGGCCCACCACGCCGGCGGCGATCTATTCGGCGCCTATATCGACCTGATCCTAGGAAGACCCGTTCGGGATCTCAGGCCGGCCGTGCCCGGGACCATGGTTCGGATGCACTTCCTCGAGATCGGCGCGACCCTGGAGGCTTTCTTCGAGCGGGGACTACCTTTCCGGCAGAAAATCGCCCTCTGGGATCGGTCCTGGCCGCGGCCCGTTGTCCGGACGACGTCTTTAGTTGGCGCGACTGGCGGCCCTTCTTCGCCTTGTGGGCCTTTATCATCCCACGGATCCCGCGGCTCCTCGGCCCCTACGGCGGCGAAGTCTTTCTGGAGAAGCTTCTCTTCGATGAAGCCCGCTTCGCCCGGGACCTTAAACGGTATTTCTCGTATAAATTTCCCGATCTCGAGGCGGCCGGTGAACGGCCGTAAAAGTAGAGAAAAGCCCTCCTTGCTGTAACACGCCGACCTTACCGGAGGTGATGGGGATGAGGAAATGGTCTTGGCTCCTTGCTGGACTGCTCTGGACCGGCATAGCTTCCCTCGGTCGGGCCGGAGAAAATTTCCTCCTCGAGCAAGAATGGTGGTGGAAGACCGGTTTCTCCCCGGAGTACGTCGCCGTCAAACCGACCGAAGGACCACCGGTGGTTTGGACAGTGGGGGGAGGCCGGGTGGTTCTCTATCGCTGGACTTCTCCTCTTCTGGAAACCCAAGGTAGTTTCGGCGGGACCGTAGGTCGGGCGGTGCCGTTACCCGAAAGCCCGGGCGGTCGGGGCTATCTCGTTTTACTCCAAGACAGACAAAGTTATCAGATTTGGCGGGAAGACGGAGAGGAATGGCGGGTCGCTTTCGGCGGCGGTTTCGGGGACCGGGTGACGACCCTGACCGCCGGACGTTTTGCCCCGGGCGAGGAGATCGGGACCTTCATCCAGTTCGAAACAGGTAGGGTGGGTTATGGGGAGCTGGGACCGGAAGGCTTGCTTCCCATCTGGCAAAGCCCCTTACCTTGGCCGCGGATAGAAGAAGTCTGGGCGGCCGACTTCGACGGCGACGGGGTGGAGGAGGTCTTGCTCGTTCGGCAAGATGGGTCCTTGGCGGTGGCCCGCTGGCAGGCCGGGCTCTGGGATGTGGTCTGGAACTTTCCTTCGTGGGGACGGATCTTGGCCGTGGATCTCGGCCAGGCCGATGCCCTCCCCGGAATAGAAGTCGTTTTTACCACGGCCCAACGCCAGGTCTTTTTGCTCGGAGCCCTCCCGGGAGGCGGATGGGGGGTGAAAGCCCGGTTGAGCTTGCCCACCGTGATTTCTTACGTGGCCCTGGTCCCTCGATCCGGTGGGGCGATCCTTCTCGGAGACACCGGTGGCACCCTGGAACTCTGGGTGATGCAGAGCGGCGGATGGCGTCTGGAGGCCTCCCTTTCCACCGGGGAACGGGTGGCGGGTCTTATGGGCCTGGCCGACGGTCGCGTCCTGGTCCTCGGGGCTTCCGGACAATTCAGAATCATCGCCGTCCAATCCTTGGCGGGGGTCGTCGTGTATCTCGATGGCGCAGAGGTGGGCAAAGGGGGACTTTACTGGAACGAAGGAGAATTCTATTTCGGTACGGAGCTCCTCCGCCGCGCGCTGGGGATCCTTTCTCGTTGGGACGAGAAAAAGGCCACGTTAACCCTTACCCAGGGTAATCTCATGATAAGCATGACGGTCGGAAAAGCCGAGGTGGCCATCGACGGCCGCCGCTGGCCTTTGCGTCGGGGGCTGGTGGTAAGCGATAAGACGGTCTTCGTCCCCGCCGAGCTTTTACGGACCGTTTTTCTGATCAACGTGACCTTCGACCCCGTTTCCCAATGGCTGATCTTGACTACTCCTTCGCCGACCGGGTGATCCTTACCCCGGCATAACCTCTTTTTCCCCCTCGTATCTTCTCCTAGAGAGTCCATTTACATCAGGAGGGCGGAAAAATGGGAGAGGAGAAGAGGGCTCCCCGTTTTCTCGGTTCGGTAGGGGCTGGGATCTTGGCTTGCCTTGCTTTTCTCGTGGTGGCCGGTCTGGTGGGGACGATCTTACTTTTTCTGGGCCTTGATTGGTCCGCTTATCTGGGCCCGGTCTCTTTGAGTCTGGTTTATGCGGGGATCGCCCTGGGAGGTATCATGGCCGGGGTGCGGGCGGCGGCGCAGGGA
>JAAYXC010000461.1 GCA_012516115.1 Bacillota bacterium
AGGCAGCACTCGGTTCTTGTTCCGAGTCTTTGGCAAACGTCCTGAAAAGCGGGATCGGTAGGGACACCTCGGGCGGATTGGCAAGGAAGAAATAACCAAGCGGTGTGGCTGTTGCCTGCGCTAGACGTTCAAGCTGCGCGAGAGTCGGCCTGCCTGTACCAGATAGCCAGTCTGACAACTTGGGGAACCTTCTTACAACCCTCTGATTCCCCGAGCGGCTAACGGCCCACGAGAGCACACGCGGACTTACCTCTACCCTGATTGATCCCCGCGCCAACGTCCTGTCTGTCACCGCAGCCCCTCCGAAGACAGAATAACACGACCGGAGAATCTCATACAACGTTCCCTCGGCCACGGGCGGCGTAAAGTTTAAGTAGGCAAACCCTGGGAATAAGCGAAGAACTCTCATTTTAAGCGGGTAGGAGGGGGTAATTACCTCCTCCTACCGCACCGCCGTGTGTATCATTCGGTACAGTGGCGGTTCATCAGGCTAAGCGAAGTCTGCGGTACGTATCAGTCAGACTCAAAAACCCTGGGGTTCGCCAATAGGTGATGTAGATTCTCGACGAGAACTGATCCAGGTTTCTCACTGAAATCTGTTCCCCCTCTCCTGGGAAATTCCCCCTCGGGGGGTATATGTCACGAGCATCTTTCAGGTTGCCGCCAGGGTAGATAGCAAGGGTCGTCTTCTCTTGCCGAAGGCGATACGCGAGACTTTAGGACTAAAAGGTGGGCGATGCTGTATTTCTGTGTTTTGAGTCCAAGTCTGGCACTATACGTCCGGGCGAAAGCTCAGAATCTTTTCGATGCCCTGGCAGATGAAGCCCTCAAAGAACATCATTCAGGCAAAACAGTAGACCTTCGCGAGCTTGCCAAGAAATGAGCATTTCAGTTAGACGAGTGTTTGTCACATCCTAAGGAGGTACTGTCGTGCTCGAAGAGTACCGCGACTACCACGCTTGCTGTTGAAGGGGACGTTTCTGATGTCGTCCTTTTCGCACGATGGCTTGAGGAAGCTACAGGTGAGACGTTCTCGGCTCAGGAAGTCACGGCTCTGGACGTGCGCGAGTACGTATCCTACCTCACTGCAGTGAAACGTCAGAAGCCCGCCGATGTTGCGCGTAAGGTCAGGGCACTGAACAACTTCTTCGACTCGCTCGTGGGTATGGGAAGGCTGAAGGCGAATCCGGTTGTAGAGGTCAGGCGTCCGAAGGAATCCAGAAGGCTGCCGAAGAGCCTCACAGACCAGGATCTGTACAGGCTCAGACGGTGGTTTACAGGGCCGACAGCCCGAGCGCCATTGCAGTTTTCGAACTGCTTGCCAACAGCGGTCTCAGGGCATCGGAGCTTTGTTCCCAGGAAGTAGGGGACGTCGTTCTATCTGAGTGCAAGCGGAAAGTGGCTGTCACGAGAAAGGGTAACAAGTACAGGGAAGTACATCTTAACGCGTAGGCCTGTAAAGCCGTAAAAAGGTATCTTGACGTAAGACCTCTGGATAGGGTGATCGCCTCGTGAGGAGGAGAGTCATCAATAGGCGGTTTATAAGCAATGAGAATCTAGCATCCAACTGGATCGCTTACGGGCTGCGTGAGCCGAAGTTTTCTGGAACGCTGCCGGACTTAATGCAGCTGGAAACGACATCATACTGCAACCTAAAATGTAGCTTCTGTCCGCATGATCAGATGACCCGGTCAAATGGTTTTATAACGCTTGAGCTCATCAAGGTCATTCTGGCTCAGTCCGATCATGTGGCACTAGTAGGTCCTAATCACATGGCTGAGCCATTGCTTCATCCCAAGATTGGACAGATCGTGGCCGAGTTCGAGGATGCGGGTATTTCGACAACCATCTTGACAAATGCGCTTCTTCTAACACCCGAAATGCGGTTGACACTGATCTCCTCTGGACTCTCGCGTGATCATATCACTTAACAGTGCTCATAGTGAGACTTATTCACGGTTAAGACGCGACGGACGGCCAGGCACTGTGGTCGAGAGTTTAGTGGTCCTTTGGGACGGGAAGGTTGTCCCTTGTGGTAAAGACTTCGATGGTTCCTATGTAGTCGGTGATCTTGCGGCAGGAGACACCTTGCGTGATATTTGGCAGAACGGTAGGATGGTCTCATTGAGGAAAGTGCATGTTGATGGGCTTCAGCGAGAGATAAAACTCCGTGCGAGATGTGGCGAATGGCCTGGACACGAGCCCACGAATCCAGAAGACTCAATTAGGGCACTAGCGGACTTCCAGACTCGCAAAGATAAATACAAAAGAACTGCTATTTACAAGAAGAACTTCGAGTAAAGAGGTGTCTAATGCCAAAATCGCGTACTTACATCGGCGCATATGGGCTCATACTTGACAATGGACGTTGTCTCCTCGTTGTGAAAGCAAGGGGACCGTACACCGGACTACTCGACCTTCCGGGG
>JAAYXC010000259.1 GCA_012516115.1 Bacillota bacterium
GACCTTCTTCGCTTCCCCCATCATCGCCACGGGGTGGGGCAGGCCTTATCATTACGCTTAAGGTTTTCCACCGCATCGGCGAGATTATGGCGATCGATCATCTGCATCCACCGGCTGCCGTAACACATAAGTCCGCGGGTAAAAACCATAGCGCGCGTAGAAACCCAGCGCTTCTTCGTTACCGCAAGCCACGACGATCTTCACGTCCCTGGCGCCCTTCTCCGCCAACCAGGTAAGGGCGCGGTGGAGGAAACCATCGCCGAGGCCACGACGTCGATAAGCTTCCTCAACGAAGATCGATTCGATCTCGCCTTGACCTTCGGCGTCGAGCGAACTGACGCAGTAACCGACGTCCCTGCCGGTCGCCGGATCGCGGGCGATCTCCACGAGCAGGGCGCCGCCCAAGGACTTGCGGCGCAGCTCATCCCGGCGCCGGGCAAAGGTATGCCGGGCAAACCAGGCCGCGAACCGCCCGGCCCTCGCCCGATGGTGGTCCCGCAGTCTTTCCCAGAGCGGCTCGATGCGGTCGAGTAACTCTTCTCCCCCATGGATGATCTCGATTTGATCTGGCATTATCTGTAAACATCAGTCCTTCGCCACGAAAAGAAATCGATACCGATTAACGCCCCGTTACGCCCTTCTGATAAAAGATCCCGGAAAAACCGTAATTTTATTGTTGCGAGCCAGTGTATCCCGACTAGAGTTAGCCGGAACAGTATACCGTTAGCTTACTTTTAAGGGATCCATTTGCTCTTCCCGGTAGTCGTAGATCCGCCGGGTTTTCTTTTCACTCCGCGGCAGGGTTCCCTGCGGAACCGCTTTTACTTCCACGGTTATCCCGATTTTGCTTTTTATATACTGCCGGCAGTGGGCGGCCACCGCCGAAGGGTCGGCCCCGCGTTCGTGTTCCACCGTGATTTCCATCTCGTCCTTCCCCTGATGGCGGCGGAGGACGATCTGGTATTCACTGCTGGCCCCGGGGATCAGGTGGAGAATGTGGTCGATCTGTCCCGGATAAATGTTGACCCCCTTGATTTTGATCATATCGTCCGTGCGGGCAAGAATCCTATCGATAAGAGGGTAAGGAGCACCGCAAGAACAGGCTTCCGGCTTTAGCCGGGTAAGGTCATGGGTACGGTAGCGCAGAAGCGGCGCCCCTTCTTTGGTCAGGGTGGTTATGACCAGCTCGCCCTGTTGACCGGGGGGTAGCCGTTCGCCGGTGACCGGGTCGATGATCTCCAGCAAAAGATGGTCGGTCCACATATGGATGCCTTCATGGGCCGGGCAATCGATACCTACGCCGGGCCCATAGATCTCCGTGAGCCCGTAAATGTCGAACGTTTCTATGCCCAATATTTCTTCAATCCGGCGGCGCATTTTCTCCCCCCAGCGCTCGGAGCCGAAGATGCCCAAGCGCAATCCTAGTATCGGCCTAAGGCCGCGCCGCCCGATTTCTTCCGCCAAAAGGAGCCCGTAAGAAGCGGTGGCGATGATTACGGTGGTCTGGGGATCCTCCATTAACTCCAGCTGTTTTTCGGTATTACCCGCCCCGGTGGGGATGGCCATGGCCCCCAGCCTTTCTACCCCGGCCTGAAAACCAATGCCGGCCGTCCAAAGCCCATAACCGGGGGTAATCTGAACGCGGTCCCCGGCGGTGACCCCTGCCATTTTTAAACAGCGGGCCATCATTTCTGCCCAAATATTTACATCTCGGACAGTATAAGGGATGATAATGGGCTTACCGGTAGTGCCGGAAGAAGAATGGATGCGCACGATGTTTTCTTCGGGGACCGCGGCCAACCCCAGGGGGTATGCTTGGCGTAGCTCGTATTTGTCGGTAAAGGGGACCGCCGCCAAGTCGGAGAAGGTACGGATGTCCTCGGGGAGAATACCGGCCCCCTGTAATTTTTGGCGATAGAAAGAGGAAGTCCGGTATAGTCGGCGGATAAAATCGGGGAGTTCTTTCTCTTGTTCACGGTATAAAACTTCAAAATCGAAATTCCGGCTCATCGCCATTATACCTCCAATGCTTGCCGGCCTAAAGCAAAAGCGCGGCTATTCACGGAATGGGTAGGGGGCGGTAGAAGCTTAAGGGCCGCCTTCAGGAGCTCTTCCCCGGGAAATGGCAAATCGAGGGCGGACAAGGCGCCCAACATTACCATGTTGAGGGACTTGATATTACCCGCTTTACCTGCCAGGCCGGCGGCGTCCAGAAAATACGGGTGTGCGATATGTTCTTCCAAAAAACGGAGCAGACCGGGGACGTCGTAAGAAGAACCCCCCAAAGAAACGGAAACCGGGACGACCGGGAAAGTGGAAATAATGGCCTGCCCGCCTTTTTTAAGAAAAGGCAGATTACGGGCGCCTTCGGCCGGTTCGCAGGCCAACAGGACATCGGCGGCAGCCCGCGGGATTAGGGGGCCGTAAGAAAATGGGCCTATCCTGATATGGCTGACCACCGGACCCTCCCTCTGCGCCATCCCGATGGTCTCGGCGGTCTTGACCGGCAGATCGCAGGCCAAAGCGGCCTCGGCGACGGCCCGTGAGGCCAGGATGATCCCTTGGCCGCCGCCGCCGGCGATGAGGATGTTCATTTCCCCACCTCCTTTATGGCCCCGGCCGGGCAGAGCCGGGAACAAAGGCCACAACCGTTACACGTAGCCTTAATGGTTATCCCGCCTTCCTTTCTTACCAGGGCCGGGCACCCCAGCTCTTCCAGGCAGAGGCCACAACCGATACAGAGCTCCGGGTCCACCGTACAATAACGGGTCGAAGGAGTAAGCTGGGGGCAGGGCCGCCGGAGCAAGACCAAAGACGGACCCGGGACGGCTAGCGCTTGGGTGGCGGCCTCGACGGCAGCTTCTAGATTATAGGGGTCGGCTTCCAAGACCGTCTCCACACCCATCCCCCGGGCCAGGGCGAGGATATCGATCGACAGCCCGGGGTGCGGTTGGTGCCCGGTCATGGCGGTGGTACGATTATCTAACACCGCAACGGTAACCGGGGCCCGGTAGTGGATGGCATTGGCCAAAGCCGGCAGGCCGGCATGGAAAAAAGTAGAATCGCCGATAAAGGCCACTACGCGCCGTTGGGGTTCTACCCGGGCCAACCCTTGGGCCAGGCCGAGACTCGCCCCCATGCAGAGACAAGTATCCAGGGCTTTAAGGGGGGGCGCGGCTCCTAAAGTATAACAACCGATGTCACCGGAAAAGATAACGTCCCGGCCCTGTGCCGCGCGCTTAAAAGCGTAAAAGGAGGCCCGGTGGGGGCAACCGGCGCAGAGCATGGGCATTCGTTCCGGTAAGCCGGGTAAATTTAATTCCTCCGCCCGGGGGGTCTTGAAGCCTAAAAAGCGGCCCAGGGCGTCTTTTACGATATCCGCATTGAATTCGCCGGTCCGGGGCAAGTAATCATCCAGTTTCCCCGAGATGCGACAAGGGAGAAGGTGGCGCCAGGCCGCCCGGATCACCTGCTCCTCGACGACCGGTTCCTGTTCCTCGACCACGAGAACCCGGTCTAAGTGAACCAGAAACTCTACCACCTTTTCTTCGGGTAAAGGATAAGGGGTGCCGATCTTCAAGAGAGAAACCTCGACCCCTAGGGCTTCCAAGGCCTCTACCGCATAGCCGTAAGAGATGCCGCTGGTGATAACGCCGGTGCGGTTTCGCAGGGTGGCCTGGTTGAAGGGGCAGGCAAGGAAAAGCCTCCGGGCCTTATCCTCTTGTTCGATGAGCCGGCGGTGCTTGCGGGCCGATAAAGAGGGCAATATAACCCACTCGGGGCTTTTGACGAAGCCGGGCACCGGCCTGGGTGCCTCTATGGTTCCCACTTCTACATCCTGGCACGAGTGGCAGCAACGCGTGGTGGGGCGCAGAATTACGGGTAGTTGAAGCTCCTCGGAAAGAGCGAAGGCGTATTTGATCATGGCGTAGGCTTCGGCGGGAGAAGCCGGATCCAACACCGGTAGGCCGGCAAAGCGGGCGAATAACCGCGTATCCTGTTCCGTCTGGGAACTATGGGGTCCCGGATCGTCGGCGCCCACCAGGACCAGCCCGCCACGAATGCCGATATAGGCCAGGCTCATCACCGCATCGGCGGCCACGTTTAAGCCCATCTGTTTCATGGAAACGATGGCCCGGGCGCCAGCATAGGCGGCTCCGGCGGCCAATTCCACGGCCACCTTTTCGTTTATGGACCACTCGGCATAGAAACCGACTTCTTGGGCGTGGCGGGCCAGCGTCATGAAGATTTCCGAAGCCGGGGTGCCCGGGTAAGAAGTAGCTATATTTATACCGGATTCCATAGCCCCCCTGGCTATGGCTTCGTTTCCCATGAGCAGCATCTTCACCC
>JAAYXC010000260.1 GCA_012516115.1 Bacillota bacterium
CCATTGGCCCCGGCCAGGTTAAGCAGGCGTTCGAGCCCCGTACCCCGGACGGCGATGACGAGGTAACCACCGAACCAGGCCCAAAAACGATAAAGCCCCATCCTTCCTCACCCCGACGCCCCACCACGCCAAGAGATAACCGGGATTCCGAAGCCGTCTTCGTTCCCATCCGAAGATCTTCCGCCCCATTTAACCAGGGGAAGGAAGAATATACCCTTTCATCTCCCGGACGCGACCCATGGCGAACGCGTTATGTATTTAAACGTCCTCCCAATCGATAAAACGGATGGCATGAATCCGACCGGTGAGAAGTATTTCTTCTTTAAGGATCGACTCTATGGTCAGCGCAGCGCCCTCGATGGCGATCTCCCCCCGGTCGGTGCTCACCCGAATACGTTGTGGGCCGTACTCGATGAGACCCCGATGGTTTTCCAGGGTGAGCCTGGCGTCGCCCACCAAAGTTAACTTCGGCAGGGCCAGAACCACCTCGGGGGGGAGGTCCAGAAGATCGGCCAGCCGGCGCCCTAGCCGCGTACGCGGAACCACGGGAATCCCTCCAGCCAAGTCTATGCCGGGGCAAGTTTTCTTCAGAACCCGTCGTTCTCGTCGGAGAGAGGAGGGATCTCCCCGGGGAACGTCGAATTGAATTTTGTAATAAAAACGAAAGGGGATGGTCAGATGGGTCTCTTCGGGAAAAAGAATCCGTACAAAAAATACGAGGATCTCTTCTTCGCCGCCACCAAAATGGGCCAGAGTGTGGAATACGCATTCAAACAGGCCGTCAACGCCGGAATAACCGATAAAGCGTTTGCCGACCAGGCCGAGGCCTCGCAGAAACTCTACGAAAGCCTCTTGCCCAGGGTGGATTACGAACAGAAAGCACCCCTCGAGAAGGCTTACCAGAAGTTAAAAGAGGCCTGATGGTCTGCCCCCCGCACCCGCCAGGGGACGTGCGCATAGGATGACTCCGGGATCTCGGGCTGAAAGCCGCGGGAGGGGTTCGGTTGGCGGTTGATCTCGGAGTCGTCGGCCTGGACGTCTATGTCCCCACGCGCCGGGGTTACCGTCGGCCTTATATTAACCTGGACAACGCCGCCAGCACCCCGCCCCTGGTCGCGGTGGCCCGCAAGGTGGAGGAGTTCCTCCCCTGGTATGCCAGCGTCCACCGGGGAGCGGGATTCAAATCGCGCCTGGCCACCGAGATCTTCGAAGAGGCCCGCCGGATCGTCGTGGCCTCTTTCGGTTTTTCTCCCGCCACCAACGTGGCCATCTTCGTTAAAAACGCCACCGAAGCCTTGAACAAACTGGCCCACCGCTGGCCCTGGGAGGCCGGGGATATCGTCATCTCCTCCTTGGCCGAACACCACTCCAACGACCTTCCCTGGCGGAAGAAGGCTCGGGTGCTCCGGCTGGGCCTGCGGCCCGACGGTAGCCTCGACCTGGACCACCTGGCCTCACTTTTGGCCGCCCATGCTCCCAGGGTGAAACTGGTGGCCATCACCGGTGCTTCGAACGTAACCGGCGTTCTCCCCGACATCCACCAAGCCGCCATACTGGCCCACCGGTATGGTGCCAAGATCGTGGTCGATGCCGCCCAACTGGCCGGCCACCGGCCCATCTTCGCCTTTCCCGACGACGATCCCCGGCACCTGGACTTTATGGCCCTCTCCGGCCATAAGATCTACGCCCCCTTTGGCCAGGGCGCGCTCATCGGACCACGATCCTTCTTCGCCCGTGGAGATCCCGAGTATGCTGGTGGCGGGACGGTCTCCTTCGTTACCCCGGAGAGCGTGGCCTGGGCCCTTCCCCCGGCCAGGGATGAGGCCGGGACCCCCAACACCATCGGCGCCGTGGCCATGGCCGTGGCCTTGAAGACCCTTCAGGCCGCGGACCTCTCCCGGCTCGCCCGGCGTGAATACGGATTGACGAAGCGCCTTTACGGGGGCTTGGCCCGCATCCCGGGCGTCGTCCTTTACGGCCCCCCCTTCCCGACCGTCGACCGGATCGGCATCGTCAGCTTTAACCTCGCGGGCCTTCCCCATGGGCTCGTGGCCGCCGTGCTGGCCTGCGATTACGCCATCGGCGTGCGCAGCGGTTGTTTCTGCGCCCATCCCTACGTGGCTTGGCTCCTGGGGACCGGGGGCACCACCCCTCCCCCGGGTCCGGAACGACCTGGCATGGTAAGGGTCAGCCTGGGCCTTTATAACACCGAGGAAGACGTAGACCGCCTCCTCCACGCCATCGCAGAGATCGCCGCCGAATCGGGGTATTACCGGCGGTGTTACGAGTACGAGGAAGGAGAGGGGATCTGGTGGCCCCGGGGTTGGCGGCCGGAATGGGGGAAATGGTTCCGGCTGTGAGAGCGAACCCGGAACGGACCTACGTCCTCATCGAAGTTTTTCTGGCTCGCGCCGAGAAATAATCTGTCTTGTGGCCTTCTCTCACCCGGCTTCTTCCTCCCCCGTACGACCTTCGGGTCCCCGCACGTAAATTCATGAACGTTTCAAAAAAACCGCGGGTCATAGACCCGCGTCGGTAGTACCGGCACGATATTAACCGCAGGTGGTGATCCTTGGATGAACTGCGGTCGGACTCTGCGTGGCCGGGAGGAATCGCTGAACGAATTCACTGATCTTGATGATTTCGATTAAGTGGACCTTTCCGGTGAGAACCCCGTTTACCAATTGCAGGTCGTTTTCGATCAATACGTTCCTGAACTGGATATCCACCTCTTGATTCGGGGAGACACCCGGGATATCCACCGTGGCACTGAAAGGAACCGTGGTGGTGAAGACGTTGCAATTCCCATCGGTCGTGCAGAAAACGGCCTCGATAACCAGGACGCCCTGTTTCACCACTTTATCCGTAAACAGATGGAACGATTCGTCCGCCGTGGTTATCCGGAGATTGACCAGATTGGCCGGAGAGCCGGGGACCGTCACCTCGACGGGGACGATGGTTTGCACCGTCCTCTCACCGATTACGCGCAAAAGTTTAAACAATTCAAATTTAAGCGGCAACGTCTTATTTAGGCCGGAGGTCAAGGGCATATCTTCCCCCCCTTTCTCGAACGTGATTTGGTCTGGTTACTCTCCATCACCTACATTATATTTTCTAAAGCGTGGTTGCGCACGGGGCCAGAGCAGAAGCGGTTATAAACCTGCTCCGCCACATGACTTTGATTCATGATGGAACGATTTTCCGACCGGGAAGCGAAGATCCTCCTACCCGATGGCAAACCGCCGGATCGCCTCGGCCACTCCGTCGCGATCACAAGGAGCGGTGATGTAAGGGGCCCGGGCCAGGATCTCTGCCGGCGCGTTCCCCACCGCCACTCCGATCCCCGCCGCAAGCAGCATGGCCAGGTCGTTGGGCCCATCGCCGATGGCCATGGTCTCCTCCCTTTTTATCCCGAGACGCGCGGCCAGTTTCAACAGGGCCGCGGCCTTGGAGACTCCGGGGGCCATCATCTCCAGGTAATGGGGGCGGGAAAAAGTGAGTTCTACCTCGCCGGCGAAGGCGGCGGTGAGTTCGGCCCGCAGGGCTTGGAGCAGAACCGGTTCGCCCAGGGCCAGGAGCTGGGGGGGGGTGCCATCGGCCAAAAAACCATCCAGATCCCCGACCGGCTCCGCTTCCACCCGGGCGTTGGCCGTAAACAACCGGACGC
Source organism: Bacillota bacterium (assembly GCA_012516115.1). Taxonomy (GTDB): domain Bacteria; phylum Bacillota; class UBA4882; order JAAYXC01; family JAAYXC01; genus JAAYXC01. The sequence goes on from JAAYXC010000260.1 coordinate 3,668, forward strand.
GTTCGTCGATCTCTTTGACGTAGAGCCGGTCGTGGAGAAAGAGATGGACGGTAAGGTCCCGGCC
>JAAYXC010000261.1 GCA_012516115.1 Bacillota bacterium
AAGGGGGCCCGGAGGCGGGGGAGGCCTTCCCGGTCTTTCCCGGCGCGGCTTCGGGATAGAATAGACATCCCTCGCGAAGCCCCGCGCCTTCGGGCCCATCGGGGGGATGAGAGGTTTAGTTCATCCTTTATACATCCGGTCGAAGTTTCGCTGCGCCTCGACCACCGCCGCCCGCATCAGGTCTTCGGCCTTGGCCGTCTCCCGGGCCGCGAGATGCTTGAGGAGCAGGTCGTAGTCCAGCACCGCGGCGGCCTGGGTACAGGCCTCCCAGCTCAGGATGGAGCGGACCACGCGGTCGACGGCCTGTTCCACGTTATCGTATGGCCGCGGCTGCATGTCATGGCCTTTCCAGCGGGCAAAGTCGGCTTCCGCGATGAGACGGGCGACGGCCACGTTCATGCCGTTGATGCGGACGCCGTGGTCGATGTCGTATTTACCCGGGCCGCCGAGGATGATGCCGTCGTTGTAGCCCTGGCTGTTCAAGTGCATATGGACCATGGCCCCTTCTTCCAGCTCTTCCACGGTGTCGTAGACGTGGTCGAGGCCGATCATCTCGGAGTGCCCGAATTCCTTGTTGACTCCCTTCTTCTGGCGGGAACCCCCGAACTCCTCCGCGAGTTTGCGGAAGAAGAGCAATGCCGAGGCCACGGTGGGCAGGAGCATGGCCGGGTGGCCCTCGTTGGGTTTCGGTTCGATGCCGATGTAGAGAAGGCCGCCCTTCTTCTCCTCGTATTTACAGAGTCCGGCCACGCTCTCCTTGAGGTTGGCGTACATCTTCCGGATGGCCGGGGTGGCCAGGTCGTAGCCGTAGGAGCCGTTCCAGAGGACGAAGGTCGGGGCCTTGGCCGGGTCCGGATGCCAGGCTTTGCGCAGCGGGCCGTAGGCCAGGTCCACCGCCCGTAGGCCCAGTTCCTCGGCGGCCTTGCGCTCGGAAGGGTCCAGCGAGGCGATGCCGCCGTAGGCGAAGTGACTGTGGGCGCCGGGGGTAAGAAGGGCGAGGTGGATTCCGGTTTCTACCATGGCATCGGCGATGGCCGGCGCGGTCTTCTCGTCGACCTCCGTATCGTAATGGAGTTCGAAGCCGAGCTCGATGTTTTCGGGGAGGCGGGGCGCGATCTTCTCCTTGATGAGGCGAATGACGCCCACGGCGTCGAGGTTCTCGGTCTTCCAGGCCGGACGTATATCGGCCGGGACGAACCCGCCCTTGCCGGGGTTGAAGGTCCACCGGCAGATGCTGTGGAGGGATTTTTGAGTTGCCATTTTTATCCTCCTCTTCTTTAAAGTTTAACCACCGGTTTTAAACACCAAAAGTCTACCCTGGGGCCAGGGGAGAGTTTCCGACCAGGGCCTGGTGGAGATGGGGATTGTTTTCGCTTTATGCGGCTTTATTTCCTTCCGGAGAAAAAGACAGAAATTCCTCCGGTTTCTTTGGAGGGCAGGGGGAACATTAAAAACGCCCAGGGGTTACCCCTGGACGGTTACGCGGAATAAAAAAATAAAGGGGTGTTAAGCCCTCTTTCGGTCTTTCTCCCATGCCTTCCGGCAGAGGGGTCGACCTTCCCGGTCGCAGACGGCGAAGATGACCCGATCTTTATAGAAGATCCCCTGCTGGAGGCCGAGCAACCGGTAATGCCTGGGCATTTCTTCGGCCGGCACGGTAACGAAGTAACCGCGGTATTTAAAGTCCAGCGGTCGGAAGTTCAGCGCGAGAAACAGGATTTCGCCGCTGGCGAGGGTGAGCGGGGGAAGGGTCAGATTATAGGTCCGGCGGAGGAATTCCCGCCAGGCCGGATCGTTCTTGCCGACGTAAAGGGCCGGACGATCGAGACCGGGGGGAGGATCCCATACGCCCTCGGCGATGGTTTTGGTCAAAAGCGGTATATACTGCACCGCCGGATAAGGATAGAGGGAAGAGGTTTTAGGGGCCAATGGAGACACCTCTGGGTGGGGCGGCGCCCCATGACTCGATCGTATCTTATGCCTTTGGCCCCTTTTCGGTGCTTGCCGGAGTTTTGGACCCCAGAACCTCTTGCCGAAAGGCCGCTTTTGTCTCGGCCACCGCCCGTTCGGTCAGATAGGCCAGCCCCGCCTGGACCATCCGGTAGGCCATCTCCCCGCCGAGACGGCCCAGGAAGTGCGCCGGCGAGGAAGCCACCTTCTGGATTGGTTTGGTTGCAAGCCGTCTGGCCAGCTCGCCCCGGCGGTCGAAGAGTTTTTGTTTTGGCCGCTGGTATCGCAAATCCTTCCCTCCGCGGTCGCTCTTTTTCGGCCGGACAGACTTATTATGTGCAGATCTTTCTCTCTTACCGCCGCGAAGAAGGGTGGGAGGATTTTCTTCCCCCACGCAGAAATACAGGGAGGGCCGGGAGAAGGAGGTCGTCCATGATCCGCAAGGTGCTTTTTGTTTGTACAGGGAATACCTGTCGAAGCACGATGGCCGAAGCATTGCTGCGCAAAATGCTTAAGGAGAATCTGGGGGAAAAAGCGGCCGAGATCACCGTTCTTTCGGCAGGGACGGTCGCCGTCGCCGGCCAATCCGCTTCGAACCTGGCGGTGAAAGTCATGCGCCAGGAGGGGATCGACCTCTCCGGGCACCGGGCGAAAAAGCTCACGGCCGAACTGGCCCGCGAGGCGGATCTCATCCTCACCATGACCCTGGCCCAGAAAGAGACGGTGCTGGACCTGGTTCCGACGGCCAAAGGGAAGGTCTTTACCTTGCGGGAATTTGCCGAGGGAGTCCGGGAGATCGAGGACCTCATGGCCGAGGCCGAACGCCTCCGCCGGAGTCTGGAAGAGCACCGCCGCCGTTTCCTCGAGCGGGAAGGGCCGAAATTCGAGGAATTGCAAAGACGCAACAACGAATTGATGCGTCAGATCCGGGCCATCGACGAGGAACTGCGGGAGATAGAGCACCGGTTCGAACTGGAGACGCGGGAAGAAAGGGAACGTCTGGAGGAGATCCAGCGACGTCTGGCCGCCCTCGAGATCAGCGACCCCTACGGCCGGGATCTGGAGGCCTATCGGGTTTGTGCGCAGGAGATCAAGGGGGAATTAGCCAAAGTGGTGGAGAAGATCCGTTCCTCCCTCGGGGATCTCTGATCCTCCCGGCGCGGCCGGCAGAGGGATGAAACGAGCTTTTCCGTACATACCGGTATGCGGCGCGGGTTCTTGCCATCAACCCCGGACGATGTCGGCCATGGGCAGAGGTCCGGGTCCGCGCCCATACGCGTTCGCGGGCATGAAGGGAGGAGAGTTCGGAAAAATGGACCTTTCGGTGGCGGTAGCTTCCGACCATGCCGGTTTTTCTTTAAAAGAAGAGGTCTGCGCCTACCTCCGGGACCGGGGAATTTCCTTTTACGACTTCGGCGTCTACCACGCGGAGGTGGCCGATTATCCCGACCAAGCCTTGCTCGTGGCCGAGGCGGTGGCCAGAGGCGAATACCGTTACGGTATCCTGCTCTGCGGGACGGGGGTGGGGATGGC
>JAAYXC010000262.1 GCA_012516115.1 Bacillota bacterium
GCTTTATGCTGCCTGAAAAGCAAGAAAGTAATGATAGCTTGGTTAAAGAGGTTTTTAAGAAAGGATATTTCACGCGGGCACGAATCCGGGCAAGGCGTCGAAAAAGTCCTTGGAATTTAATTCTTATTCCCTTATCCATGTTTGGGATTGGGATGGTTTCATATTATTTGTTTCGTTTTATGTGGTGGATTCATACTCTTGTATATCCAGAACATAAGGGACATTTCTCTGAGTTTTGGCAAAGCGGTATTTCTTTACCTTCTTTTATATCCAGTTTTTTATTAATGATGCCTATTTTATTTGCTGCTTTCCCCTTAGGGCTTATGATTGCGAATTGTATAGCCTGGTGTATTCCGCCTGCGCGAAAAACTTTTGACCAGGAAGCAAAAGGATATAAATTTGCCTCATTTGAAGAATCCATGCGTGGTTTATATAAAATATCTCTTATATGGGTTCCGGTTTGCCTGATCTTAAGTTTGATAGGGGCATTAACTCTTCGAAGTCTCAAATAAATTACATTTTAGTTTATGGAGGGAGGTCTAATGAGGGCGGATCAAGGCAGGCGGGGATGCCTTCTCTTCGATTGGGGTGTAGACTCTAATGCGCGATCTTCCCGGGTTCGACGGGCCCATGTACACCTGGCCCCGTGTCGAAGCCCTTCCCCATGTCAAAGAGGTTCTCGTCGCTTTGCGCCCCGATTGGATCCTCGCCCTGGCTACGAACGCGGAGGCCTCCGACGAAGCCAATATCCGAAAGGCGCTGGCCAGAGTCGATTTGGACGGTTTGATCGAGAAAATCTACTGCTACCGGAGCATCGGGCATAAGAAGCCGTCCCCCTATTTCTTCGCGTACATACTGAACGACCTGGGGATGGGGCCGGAGAGGGTCGTGATGGTGGGAGACGATTTCGAGATGGATGTGCTCGGCGCGAACCGCTGCGGGATACCGGCCATTTGGTTCAACGAACGGGCGCCGCAGGAGAGGCGAAGCGGGAAGATGTACCGGACCATCCATGATTTCCGGGCGCTTCCGGGCGAACTGGAAGCGCTCTTAAGCGGGAGCCCCGTTTAGTCTTTGGCAATGCGGAGGCTAGGTTCAAGGCAATAATTTATTGCCACATAGAAGGAATTCAAAGGTGGACGGTGTATATATTATAATGTCATGCAAACGTTTGAATAATCTCCTGGACCGTTTCATTGACCGAGAGGGATAATATATATGTTTATGCAAACGTTTGAATAAACTTCGCGCCATGCCTTGGGAAGACGTGGGAGGTAGAATCCGATGCCCGTCACCATCAAGGATGTAGCCCGGGAGGCCGGTGTTTCCATCTCGACCGTCTCCCGGGTTATCACCGGGGACAGCCGCATCAGCCAGCCGACCCGGGAGAAAGTCCGCGCGGCCATGGCGCGTCTAGGATACCACCCGAATGCCATCGCCCGGAGCCTGGTGCGGCAGCGGTCCAATACCATCGCCCTGGTTATGTCGCGTGCACCCAGGCTGGCCATGGCCATTCCGTTCTATCCGGAGATCATCGGCGGCATCTCCGAGTACGCCACGGCCGAACACTATCATCTCATGCTTGTCTCCAGCGAGTCGCGGGAAGAGGAATGCGTCCAGACGCTTCAGCTCCTGCGCCACCGCCGGGTAGACGGGGTCATCCATCTGGCCACACGGATCAAGGATCCGCTGATCGATACCATGCGCCGGGAAGGCCATCCGTTCGTGGTCATCGGCCGGGTGCCGGGGGTCGAGGTGCCCTCGGTCAACAACGACAACGTGGCCGCGGCGGAGATGGCCGTGACCCACCTTTTGGACGGCGGTTACACCAGCGTGGCCTATGTCGGGGGAAGCCCCGACCTTGTGGTGACCTGGGACAGGCGGGAAGGTTATTGCCGGGCCCTGACCGGGAGAGGCATTCCGGTGCGCGAAGACTGGATAATCTGTCGCGAATCCACGGCCGAGGCGGGTTATGAGGCGGGTATCGAACTGTTATCGAGCCCCGATCGTCCGCAGGCCATCTTCGCCATGGACGATACCCTGGCGGCCGGTGTGCTCAAGAGCGCCAGGAAGCTAGGGATATCGGTCCCGCAAGAGTTGGGCCTCGTCGGCTTTAACGATGATCCTTTCTCGAGTTTGATCGAACCGGCCCTGACCACGGTAAGGATCCCCATCTTCGAGATGGGCCGGGAGGCGGCGCGCATGCTGATCGGATTGATCGGGGGCTCGAGTCCATCTCAGAACGTTGTGGTCCCGGCCGAACTCGTCGTGCGGCAATCAAGCCGCCGACGGACTCCCCCGGCCGGGTGAACGAGCTATACCTCCACTCCCGGCCTACGCATGGGCCTGTGATGAGGGGGTGAGATAACGAAAAAAATAGTCATGATTAGCGTATGAATATTGAGAAAAGATTGGGGGTTTCTGACAATGAAGCGTTTAGTTATGCGGACTCTTTGCCTGGTTCTGCTCCTCGGTTTGGTAGTAGGGGGCATCTCCGCCGAGCAAAAGGTCAGGCTGAATCTGTTCTTCTACAAGCAGGAGATCGTCAGCCAGATGAAGGAACTGACCGATGCTTTCTCCGCCAAGTATCCAAACATCGAGATCTCTTTGGAGATCGTACCCAACGAGAGCATGGCCGTCCTCAGGACCAGGATGGCCGGCGGGAACGCACCGGATATTATCCAGCTCCAGTCCTACGCCAGCGTCTTTGAGTTTGCCCGGGCCGGCTGGCTGGCCGACCTGTCGAAGGAGCCGGTCATGAAGAAAGTCGTCCCGGCCACATTGAACTCGGTTACATACAAAGGCAAGCAGTACGCGCTGCCCATGGACGTGGCCGGCATCGGCATCATTTACAACAAGGATCTCTTTGCCAAGTACGGGGTGAAACCACCGACCACCTTCTCCGAGCTCAAGTCGGTGTGTGCTACCCTCAAAGCCAAGGGCGTAACTCCCTTTGCCTCGATGTTCAAGGTCAACTGGTCCGTGGGACACTTCCTCTCCATGGTCCATACCACCCTGGCCGGAGAGAAACTCCTCCCCTGGCTGGAAAAGATGAACCAGGGGAAAGCATCCTTCGCCGACCCGGTCAACGTTAAGCAACTCTTTTCCATCCTTGACTTTTACAAGGCCAACTCCGACCCCAACGCCGCCGAGATGGACTGGAACGAACAGCAGGCGGCCTTTGCCGGCGGCAAGGCAGCAATGATGGTTCAGGGGCTCTGGTCCTATGGGGCGGCCAAGAGTACCAACCCCAAATTGAACTGCGGTTTCATCCCGTTCCCCTGCACGGACGATCCCAAGGATACCAAGCTCTTCGCCGACGTTGACTCGACCTTCGCCTTATCCGCCACCTCCAGTCGAGAACGGCTCAAGGCGGCCAAGCTTTTCCTGGAATGGCTGGCCTCACCCGAGGCGATCAAGATCTGGGTCGAGAGATGCAAGCTCGTCCCGACCTTTAAAGGGGCCGATGTCAAGAGCATGGATCAACCGTTCCAGGATCTCGTTTACTATCTCAATTCCGGTCGGACCAATCCCTGGGCCTTCGCCATGTACCCCGTGGCCGTCTGGGAGGACGCGACCAAGAACGGCGCCCAGGAGTACCTGTTGGGCCGGAAGACGCCCGAACAGGTGATAGCGTATATCGACGAAGTTTGGCGGCGGGAGATCGCCAAGTAAGCGCAAGCAAGATAGGATTAAGGGGCGGGTCTGTCACCCGCCCCCCCGCAAGGTGGAATCACGAAGATGTTTAGCCCAGCGGTGCTTATAAGAAGGAAGTGAAAAGAGATTGACCGGCAAGAAATGGAGCAGGGTTTTATACTTCATCTTATTCGTCCTGCCGGCGCTCGCTCTATATGGGACCTTCTTCATCAAGCCGTTCGTAGAAGGCATTCAGTACTCGTTCACCGACTGGAACGGGGTAGTACCCGAGATCCCCCTGAGCTTCGAACGAGGCCAATTCGAGCGAGACGTCCTGGGTAAACTGCGGGACACGCACAAAGCCGACTACCTACGGCGGTTCTATGTCCTGGACGAGGAGGGCGGGGTATACCGGTTGACCACCTGGATCGAGGAGCGGGGGCGGGAGAGGCAGATCACCCAATGGGAGCGGAATCGGATCAAAGGGATCTTGAAGTCCGTCGGTATCTCGTCCATCAGGTTCATCGGCTTGGAGAACTTCAAGAATATCTTCCGGACGGACCTTCGTTTCCTCCCCCGAAAGGAGAGGGTTTATTTACATAACGAGTTTAGCGACTTACCGTCCTCGATCGGTACCCGCGAAATGCGCCGGGATCTCATCCCGCATCTTTCCAACGAGGAACGGAGTTTCGTCGAGAGCTGCTACGTTTTCGACGAGGCGGCCCGGATCTATCGTCTACGTGCCGGCCTGGAGGCGGGGGAAAGAGAGCGTCTCGGGCGGATCCTGTCCGCAAAGATGTACCGGGATCGTTTGATTCCGGGCGTGGTCGGGTTTACGGCTTTCTTCACCGTCTGCAACGTCATCTTCGCCAATCTCCTGGGCCTGGTCCTGGCCTTGGCCCTCGATACCAGGATAAGGCTGCGCAACGTGCTTCGGTCGTGCTTCTTCTTGCCCAACGTGCTCAGCCTGATCGTGGTCGCTTTTATGTGGTCCTTCGTCTTTCGGCTCATCTTCCCTAAACTGACCGGGATCGATATCTGGCTGGGCAGCCCGGAGCTGGCACCCGTCGCCGTGGTGATCGTCTCGGTCTGGCAGGCCTGTGGTTACTATATGGTCATCTACCTGGCCGGACTGCAGACCATCCCACAGGATCTGGTCGAGGCGGCCGAGGTGGACGGGGCGTCGTGGTGGCAGCGTTTGCGACACGTCAAACTTCCGCTCCTGCTGCCGGCCTTCACGATCTGCCTCTTCCTGACCCTGGCCAACTCTTTGAAGTGCTTCGATCTGATCTACGCCCTGACCGGCGGCGGCCCCGGTTACGCCACCACCTCCATTGTGATCGACATCTATAACAACGCCTATCTCCAAAACCAGTTCGGCTACGCTACGGCCAAAGCCATCCTGCTCTGCCTGATAATTATGGCCGTGACGGGCCTCCAGTTATTCCTGACGAAAAGGAAGGAAATCGAGCTATGAGAGGAATAGACAGATGGACTCCAAGCGGGGAAAACCCCGGCCGCCGTGCCGCCACGAAACGGTGGGCCGCGGTAGCCGGACAGATGCTACTAGCCTTTTTTGCCCTGATCTTTCTTTTTCCGGGCTTCCTTACGCTTCTCAACTCGTTCAAAACCAACACCGAGATTAAGATGAACCCCCTGCAACTGCCGACCCGTCTTAGCATCACGAATTACGTCGAAGCCTGGAGGGAGATGGAGTTCCCGGTCGTCCTGGCCAACACCTTCATCCTTACCAGTCTGAGTACCCTCGGCATTATCCTGGTCAGTTCGATGGCGGCCTACGCGTTGGTGCGATACAAATGGCGAACGAGCTGGGTTTTGTTCCTGCTCTTCACCTTCTCGATGGTCGTTCCCTTTCAAGCCATCATGGTGCCGCTCTTCGCCAACGCCAAGAATATGGGGCTCCTCTCGGTCTTAGGCCTCGTCCCGATCTACGTTGCCTTGGGGTGTCCCATGGCCATCTTCATGTTTCACGGTTTCATTAAGAGTGTACCCGAGGAGATCGAGGAGTCGGCGGCCATCGACGGCGCTTCGCCGCTGCGTTGCTTCTTCCAGATCGTCCTGCCGCTCTTGACTCCGGTCATCGGTACAGTGGCCATACTCGACGTGCTCTGGATCTGGAACGACTTCCTCCTGCCCTTGCTCATGATCCCCGGCCGGACTTTACAGCTGGCGCAGTACCGATTCGTCGGGATTTATCGGCAGGAGTACCATCTGGCCATGGCCTCGCTGGTCCTGACCGCCTCGCCGGTGGTGCTCTTCTATCTCTTCATGCAGCGGTACATCATCAACGGCATCAGTGCGGGGGCGATCAAAGGTTGAACGGCGACCATAGAACTTTACATGTTATCAACGGCAGCAGAAAACGAGACTGCTCGAGCCTCTTCGAACCGGATGCCTGGTCGATCCGGGAAGAAGGTTTCCATCCCGAACGGAGCAGGTTCACCGAGAGCATCTTCAGCCTGGCCAACGAGCATATGGGCGTCCGGGGATTCTTCGAGGAGGGTTACTCCGGCGACAGCCTGCCCGGTACCTACGTAGCCGGCGTCTACTATCCCGATCGAACCAAGGTAGGGTGGTGGAAGATCGGCTATCCGGAGTACTATGCCAGGCTGGTCAACCTTACCAACTGGCTCATGGTCGGTGTCGAACTCGATGGCGAGCGAATCGATCTGGCCATCGGTCGGTTCAGGGATTTCCGGCGGACGCTGGACATGCGCCGGGCGGTCTTGACACGTTCTTATGTCTGGCAGGCCGCGGACGGCCGGGAGACGGGTCTTACCTTTACGCGCTTCCTCAGCCTGGCCGATCCGGAACTGGCCTGCATCTCCGTGACGGTCACGCCGCTCGATCACGCGGCAGTAGTCGTCTTCATGCCCGCGCTGGACGGAGGGGTGATCAACGAGGACGCCAACTACGGGGAGGTATTCCTGGACGAGGTCGAGCGAGGGCTCGATCCGGAAGTGGTGTTTCTCACCATGAGGACGAGGAAGACCGCCTTCGACGTGTGCACGGCGATGACGGTGCGCCTACGCCTGGACGGCGCCGGGAAGGAGAGCGAAAAGATTCCCTTCGCGGAGGGCCATCGCCTCGGCTGGCGGTTGGCGGTGCCGGTCGCGGCCGGCCGTTCCGTCACGTTGGAGAAATACGTCGCGGTCTGCACCTCCCGTGACCACCCGAGGGAGACTCTGGCGCGGACGACCACCGCTAAAGCACAGGCCGCCGGCGAAAGAGGCTTCACGGAGCTCTTGGCCGAGCATGGCAAGGTAATGGCGGAGAAATGGGCCGAATACGACGTGGAGATCGAAGGGGACGTCTGCGCCCAACAGGGGGTGAGGTACAACATCCTGCAATTGCTCATGACCTATCAGGGCCGGGATCCCCTCCTCAATATCGGGCCCAAGGGACTGACCGGCGAGAAATACGGTGGCGGCGCCTACTGGGATACGGAGGGAGTATGCTTCCCCTTCTACCTATATACCGACGCCCGCGTGGCGAGGAATCTCCTGCTCTACCGGTACAGGCACCTGCGGGCGGCCGAGGAGAATGCGGCCAGACTGGGGTTGCCCGGCGCGCTCTATCCGATGGCCACCATGGACGGGCGCGAATGCCACAACGAGTGGGAGATCACCTTCGAGGAGATCCACCGCAACGCGGCCATCGCCTATGCCATCTACAGTTATACGGAGTATACCGGGGATCGTTCCTATCTCTTTACCTATGGCCTGGAGGTATTGGTGGCGATCAGCCGCTTCTGGGCCGGGCGGGTCACCTACAACCCACGCAAGGACTGCTACATGCTGCTCGGAGTAACGGGCCCCAACGAGTACGAGAACAACGTCAATAACAACTGGTACACCAATCTTATGGCCGCCTGGACCATCGAGTACACCTTGGATGCCTTGGATTTGTTGGCGCGGGAGGACCGGGAAGCCCATGAGAAGCTGGTCCACCGGCTGGGGTTGACGGAGCAAGAACGCTGGCGATGGCGGGAGATCCAGCAGAAGATGTATTACCCGTACGACGATGAACTCGGCATCTTCATCCAGAACGACGGCTACCTGGACAAAGAACAGATCACGGTGGCGGATATCCCGCCCGAGGACCTGCCCCTTAACCAGCACTGGTCCTGGGATCGCATCCTCCGCTCCCCCTTCATCAAGCAGGCCGACGTGGTCCAGGGGTTATACTTCCTGCCCGACCGGTTCGACCTCGATTGTCAGCGACGCAACTTCGACTACTACGAGGCGCGGACCGTGCACGAATCGTCCCTCTCGCCGTGTGTGCACTCGATCGTTGCCAGCCGGATCGGCTATCGGGAGAAAGCGTATCAGCTCTTCCTCCGTTCGGCCCGACTCGACCTCGAAGACTTGAACGGCGATACCAGGGACGGCCTCCACCTTACCAGCATGGGCGGTACCTGGGCCGCTCTGGTCCAGGGATTCGCCGGGATGAGGGTGAAGGACGATCGGCTTTCTTTGGCTCCTTATCTGCCGAGCGGTTGGCGGAAGTATTCGTTTCAGATCGAATTCCGCGGCCGACGCCTGGCGATCACCGTTGAGGAAGACAAGGTCGTCGTCGGCCTATTGAGCGGTGAAGTCCTGGAGATCTTGATCCACGACCGCCCATACCGGGTGAGTAAGGATCAACCGGCGATCGCCGCCCTGAGGGCATGAGGGAGGCTCCGGGATGGCCGCTTTGCCGGAGGCGGTGATCTTCGATCTGGACGGTGTCCTGACGAGGACCGACAGGTATCATTACCTGGCCTGGCGCCGGCTGGCCGAAGAACTCGGACTCTCCTTCGACGAGGCGTTGAACGACCGCTTGCGCGGCGTGGGCCGCCTGGACTCCCTGCGCATCATCATGGCCTGTAACGGGCGCCGGTGCGGAGAGGAGGAGCTACGCCGGTTGGCCGAGGTCAAGAACGAATATTACCGGGAATTCGTTGCCGGCATGTCGCCCGCGGATGTGTCGCCCGGGGCGGTGGCCGTTTTGAAAAACTTGCGTGAGATGGGGATCAAGATCGGGCTGGCCTCGGCCAGTAAGAACGCCCCGTTCATCCTTGACCGGCTGGATCTCCGGAGGTTCTTCGACCATATCGTCGATCCCGGGCGAATCACGCGGGGCAAACCCGATCCGGAGATCTTCCTCGCCGCGGCAGAGGGCCTCGGGGCCGCCCCCTGCCGGTGCGTCGGCGTGGAGGACGCCGCGGTCGGGGTACGGGCCATTAAGGCGGCGGGGATGTACGCCATAGGGGTGGGCGATCCCGGGATACTCAAAGAGGCCGACGAGGTTATTCAAGATCTCAAGGAGTTCAGGCTTGACCGGTATCTCAATGGTCAGCGCCGAGCGCAACCTAAGGCGAATGGGGGTGATCGCTAAGAAATCCGGAGATGCGGTGACCCAAAAAGTTAATTGAAAAGATAGGAGGTTTTTACAGATGAAAAGATTAATCTTGGTCGGCTTGTTTCTGCTGGCCATGGTCGGTGTCTTCGGGGCTGTCGCGGCTTCGGAGGAAGGTAAACTGCTGATCTGGGCCGATGAACTTCGATCCAGCGTGCTCAAGGATATAGCGCAGAAGTTTACCGAGAAATACAAAGTCGTTGTGCAAGTCCAAGAGCTTGGTTTCGGCGAC
>JAAYXC010000263.1 GCA_012516115.1 Bacillota bacterium
GCCGGCCAAAGTTACTCTGGGTCTGGTTGAGCGCCGTTGGTCTGGCCCTCGGGGGTCTGGTCGTTTTCTTTCTTTGGTGGTTTATCTGGTCCGTGGGCCCGCCGGTACGGGTACCGAACCTGGTTGGTCTCTCCGTCGGAGAAGCCCGGCGCCGGGCCAGGGCGGCTTCTTTTCATGTAGAAGAGGTCTGGCAGTACAATGAAGAGGTCCCGGCCGGAGAGGTTCTCCGCCAGTACCCCGAGCCAGGGATCACGGTGAAAGAGCGTTCCCTCAAGCTCTGGGTAAGCCGAGGTCCGGAGACGGTCCCCGTCCCGGATCTGGTGGGTAAAACGCCGGAAGAGGCACGTACCTTGCTGGAGGACCAGGGTCTGGTTTACGTCGAAGGGGTCAAACAACGCAGTCTTACCGTGGCCGAGGGGCTGGTGGCCGCCCAGAATCCCGCGCCCGGGACGCGGTTGGCCCGTGGTAGCCCCGTGGAAGTGGATATCAGTCTGGGAGACAAGTTCTTGGTGGAAGATTTCCGGGGTCGGCCCATCGCCGAGGTGTAGGCAAGGCTGGAGGAGCTCCAGCTGGAATTCGAGGAAACCTGGGTCCCTTCCGACCTGCCTCCGGGGACGGTGAGCGATCAGACGCCGACGCCGGGAGAGGTACGACCGATGGGAACCATCGTCTACCTCAGGGTCTCCAGCGGCCAGCCGGCGGTGGAACAACCCTGAGGATATCGGGTTATATCTGGTAAAATTGCTAACGGAGGGATGGGAAGGGTTTGCCCGTGGGACGGGTGGTACAAAACATCGGCGGTTTTCAGACCATATTGACCGAGGAAGGGGAACTCCTTACCTGTACCGCGCGGGGTCGCGTCAAACGCGCGCGAGGAGAGATCGTCGTCGGGGACCTGGTCTCCTATGTGCAGGGGCCGCAGGGGGGGGTCATCGAGGCGGTGGAGCCGCGGCGGAATCTCCTGAGGAGGCCGCTCGTGGCCAACGTGGATCAGGCGGTTCTGGTCTTTGCGTTGCACGATCCAGAACCGAGCCTCCTGCTCATCGACCGGTTTATACTCGGTTTGCAGGTGGTGGAGCTTCAGGTCTTGCTTTGCTTCAATAAACTCGATCTCGTCCGGCGGCAAGACGCCTGCACGTTGGCCCGGTATTATGAGTCCCTCGGTTTTACGGTCGTCCTCACCAGTGCCTTAACCCATGAGGGTAAGAGGAAGCTCCTGTCCCATCTTTACGGCCTATGCAGTGTCTTCTGTGGTCCTTCGGGGGTGGGTAAATCGGCTCTGATAAACATGATTCGGCCGGATGCCGATCTGATTACCGGGGAGATCAGTCCCAAGCTTCGCCGGGGCCGACATACGACCAAGGCCGCCCGGTTGATTCCGTTAGGCCGGGGGGGGTTCGTGGTGGATACTCCCGGTTATACCCAGGTGGATCTGATGGGGCTCGATCGGGACGCTTTGCTCCGTGCCTTCCCGGAGATCGCCGCTCGGGCCTCGGACTGCCGTTATCGCAGTTGCGCGCATCTGGCCGAACCGGAATGCGCAGTCAAGGAAGCGGTGGCCCGGGGGTTAATCCCGACCACGCGTTATAACCATTATGCGCGGTTCGCTGCGGAGCTCGCCGCAGAGAATCCGTGGGAACGTCCATAGGAGTAACGGAGGTTTTTCTCGTGGTTTTCATCGCGCCCTCCATTTTGAACGCGGATTTTGCCCGGTTGGCGGAGGAGGCGGCCAAGGTGGCCGCCGCCGACTGGCTGCATCTGGACGTCATGGATGGACATTTCGTTCCCAATCTCACCGTGGGTCCCATGGTGGCCGGCTCCCTCGTCAGGGCCCAGAGATTGCCGGTGGAGGCCCATCTCATGGTTTGGGAACCGGAGAAGATGATCCCGTGGTTCATCGAAGCCGGTTGCCGGCGGATCATCGTGCATGCGGAATCAACGCCCCACCTGCACCGGGCCGTGACGACCGTGAAGGCGGCGGGGGTGGACGTGGGCGTGGCTTTGAACCCCGGCACGCCGGTCTATGTTTTAGAGCATCTCCTGGAGGAAATAGACCTGGCACTCGTGATGACCGTCGACCCCGGGTTTGGCGCCCAGGCTCTGGTACCAGCCACCCTACCGAAGATTACCCGTGTGCGTCGCCTCATCGATGAGAGGAACCCGGCCTGTCATCTCGAAGTAGATGGTGGAATCAACGCCGAAACGATAAAATCGGTGGTAGAGGCAGGTGCCGATACATTGGTGATCGGGAACGCCATCTATGCCGCGCCGGATCCCGGGGCCATGCTGGACCAGCTCAAAGCATTGGCCGAGGGCCGGGTTTAAGGGGGGATCGACTTTGCCGTTTCAACACATCGATGCTTTTGTGCGGGCCGCTTATAAGGTCATGGAAAGCATGCTCACCCCGATGGTCGAGGCCGGGAGACCTTTCTTTAACGAGGATCCCCTCCGCAAGTACGAACTCTGCGTCCTCGTGGGCGTCCTCGGCGATTTACAAGGCCAGGTCATCTGCGGGATGACCGAAGAGACGGCGCGGAAGATCGTGGCCCAGATGCTGGGCGTGGAATCCGACGTCATCGACGAGATGGGAAAAAGCGCCATCTGCGAGTTGAAAAACATCATCATCGGGACGGCCAGCACCAACCTTTCGCTGGTGGGTTACCGCTGCAACATCACGCCACCGCTTCTCCTGATGGGCGGCGAGGTCCCGGATTTTCTCCGGCACATCCATACCGCCCTGGCCATCCCGATCATCACCGAGTACGGGCGGATCGATATCAATCTGGCCCTGCGCAAGGACGACCTCGGGGTCTAGGAAATTGAGCGCGAGGTGACCGAATTGAACGACATGCCGATTGAAGCCACCATGCGGTTCGCGGCCAAAGAAGCCAAGGCGGCCGAGGTCCGCGCAGTACTCCGCGAGGTCTGCGCGGCCTTGCAGGAGAAGGGCTACGATCCGCTCGACCAGATCGTGGGCTATCTCCTCTCCGGCGATCCGGCCTATATCACCAGCCACCGGAACGCCCGGGTGCTCATCCGTCGGTTGGAACGGGATCAGATCCTCGAGGAGCTGGTCCGGACCTTCCTGGAGGTTCACCGGGAACGGTAGGTTATTGCCGCCGAAGTTTTCCGGTTTTGCAAAGCTTTTTTAGATGAAGCGAATCTGCCGGAAGGGATCTCCTTCTCCCTGCCTTTGTCGTACCGTTTTCGAGCTTCACCGGTCGGCGCGCCTATTATCGGGCCCACTTCTTGTTGGTTAATGGGGTGGAGGTGCACGGGATTATATTTCCGCCGATCGAACGCAATGATTTATAGACGCGACCCGCGTCCTTATTGTCCGCGCGGGCCGCTCTCGAGTCGGTACGGCACCTCCATCGGCCTGCCCTTCGGCCGGAGAAACCCGATAAATTGCGACGTTATCGCGTCACCGTCACCTTGGTAAGTCCCTCAGGATGGGCGGGGTCGAGCCCTTTGCTCAGCGCGAGGAAACAGGCAAAGAGCTGGGCGGCGACGATGCAGGTAAAAGGAGAGAAGACCTCGGCCACCGGCGGAAGGCGGAAAGCCGTCCGTCCCATGGCCAAGGCACGTTCGAGATCCGAAAAGACGATCAGTTCGGCCCCGCGCTCCCGGATCTTTGTCGCCATCTCTAAGAGGCCCTCTACCGCCACCCCGTCCGGGGCAAAGAGCAATACCGGCCTCTGCGGCCGTACCAGCGCGATCGGCCCGTGGGCGAAATCCGCTGCCGAGAATCCTTTGGCTCCGATCCGGCTTGTCTCTTGGATCTTCAAGGCCGCCTCGAGGGCCGTGGCCTGGTTGAGACCCCGGGCGAGGACGAGGCATTCCTCCATGAAAGCGTAGCGTTCCACGCCGGCCTTGATGGCCTCTTCAAGCGCCAAGGTCTTCCGGAGCTTCGCCGGTAGCTCGGCGAAGGCCCCGGCCCGCGCCTCGTCCCCGGCCAACGCCAGGCCGAGCATGGCCAAGAGGGCCATCTCCGCCGTATAGGTCTTGGTCGCGGCCACCGCCTGCTCTTCTCCGGCCCGGCAGAGGAGGAGATGGTCGACCTGGGCGGCCATAGGAGAGCGGGGGTTATTGGTAACCAAGGCGGTCAAGGCCCCGGCCGAGCGGGCCGCGGCCAGGTACTCGGCCACGTCGGCGGCCGCACCCGACTGAGAGATCCCGATCACCAAGGCTTTGGCCAGCCGGAGCGGTCTTCGGTAGATCGTGACCAGCGAGGGGGCGGCCAAGGCCACCGGAAGGCCGGTAAGGTAAGATAAGAAGTATTGTCCGAAGATGGCGGCGTGATCCGAGGTGCCTCTTGCGGCAAAGACGATGAATTCGGTACCCCGTTCCTTCATCCGGGCCGCCAGTTCTTCTACTTCTTCTTTGGCCTCGCGACCGAGACGGGCCAAGATCTCCGGTTGGGCCTTGATCTCGGTGAGCATGATGGACATGGAAAACCCCCCTCAATCCTTCAGATAACTTTCCGCCTGCGCAGCAATTCCAGATACGGTTCGTGTCCCACTCATAAGAGAGCTGCGGACTGAGCACACGCTAAGGGCGTAAAGGTGCCTCTTTACTCTTGCGGGGATGTCAACCCCTTTATTCCCGAGTTTATTGAGATTGGCATAGACGCCTTGAATCCACTTGAAGTAAAGGCAGGAATGGACCCACTTCAGATCAAGAAAAGATATGGCAATGATTTAGTGCCAGATGGTGGCATCAACGCCATGCTTTGGGACAAACCAGAAACTATCGAGGCAGAAATAAAGAATTTGATACCAATCCTTCAACTGTAAGTCTTGAAAATTTCAGGCAGATCCTCGAGCTAGCCAAGAAACTGGGAAAATACTAACTTAGCTCGCAGAGTATTGTTTAACTTAGCATGGAGTGGTAACCCCATGAAGGTAGATAGATACCCAATATATACCTAGAAACCAATGGATAAGCGGTTAGAAATTTGGACGTTTTCGCTCGGTGAAACCCCGAAAATGATTATCCGTTTGACCGGAGATTATAACAAGTTCTACTTCCAAAATCCATCGTACTAATTCAGTTGGACCGCGTCAAGCTTTTGTAGGATGAGAGAGTTCCAAGAAGAGACTGGATCAAGGCCCAAAGAGACCTGACGCCGATCGGGCGGCCAATTCATGCCGAATCCCGTAGTTGTTTATAGAACAAACCAGAGGTTTTACGACCCCGCAAGACCGGAATGTTATCCGACTTCTCATAAAGCGCCCCGCTCCGTTTGCCCACCTCATGCCGAATTTTTTCTCCGATTTCTGCCAACCCAAGCGGTTCTTCTCCCTCGCCCGGCCGCCGCTCCGGATCCTCTCGGAGAGCGGTCCTTCTCCTCCAAAACCATAAACTCGCACATGAACCCGTTAACCGCTCCCTGCAGCCTCTCCACCAGGTCCGTAAGGTTCCAATTCTGTCCGCCCGCCGCGGGCAACGTGGGGTGAAACCGGCAACCTTGTGGTGGGTCGATGGACGTCGGTACCGTCTTTTGCAGGAAGAACAAATGTTCGGAAGGAATTCAGGCGATCCTGTAGAAAAACGTTTTTACAAACTCGATTTTGGAAAGATAGCCTCTCCGGAGTGACGTCCAGTGGCGTCACTGACTGTGGCCACCTTGCTCCACGCATACAATGTCCGGAACTCTGCACCATTGGATACCCGTGCCGAGGGATGGCACCAAGAGACGACTTTCCGGGAGGTCATCGAGAGCGGGTGGGAGAGAGGGGAGTAGAGAAGGCCTCGAAATATTGCCTCGAAGGACGGCGATAACGGTATGCCAACGATCAAAGATGTGGCGAGACTGGCGGGGGTCGCACCATGCACGGTCTCGAATACGCTGAACGGCACCGGCTATGTGGCCAAGGCAACCCGTGAAAGAGTGTTGGCCGCCGTGCGCGAGCTTGGCTACCAGCCGAGCGCCATCGCACGCGGGTTGAAGCTTGGGCGCACCAACATGATTGCGCTGATCATTCCCACCATATCAACCTCGATGTTCTCGGAGATGATTGAGGGAATCGAGGAAGTCGCCACGGCAACGAACTACCACTTGATCGTCTGCCGCTCGGCTCGCGACCCTAACCGAGAGCTCACATACCTCAACCTGTTCAGAGACGGACGGGTAGACGGGATCATCCTGGCGGCACCAAGGGTGGATGATCCTTGCTTTGCCGAGATCGCCACGGCCAAAGTCCCGGTTGTGCTCGTCGGTGGCAAGGCCCCAGGTGAGGACGTGCCCTCGGTGGTCGTGGACAACCGCAAGGGCGCATCCGAAGCCATAAGGTACCTTCTCGAGTTAGGGCACCGGCGGATAGGTTTTATCAACGGGCCGCTGACGGTCTTCGACAGCCGCGAGCGCTTTGAAGCGGTCAAAGATACCCTTGGAAAAGCGGGTGTGCCATTCGACGAACATCTCTACATTGAAGGCGATTTCACGCAGTCCTCGGGTTATGCTGCCGCCAGGGAGATCATGTCGAGGGGAGCGAGGCCGACAGCGCTCTTCGTGGGATGCGACACCATGGCGATAGGCGCCATGCAGGCCCTGAAGGACATGGGATTTCGCATACCAGAGGACGTAGCGGTGGTTGGGTTCGACGACATCAAGTACGCCCAGTACTTCGAACCGCCGCTTACCACCGTGCGCCAGCCGGCCTATCAGGGGGGGTCGCGCGCGACGAAGATGCTTCTCAACTTGATAGAGGGGAAGTCGTTGCCACGGAAGCATCTGGTAATGGA
>JAAYXC010000264.1 GCA_012516115.1 Bacillota bacterium
CTCGTCTCCCCGCTCCCCGAGAAGGCCAGGCCGAAGAGGACCATGACGATAAGGGGGAAGGCGAGAAACCAGAAGAGGGACATGCGGTCCCGGAGCAGGTTCTTGAAGTCGGCGATAAAAAGCCGTAGGAAGGCCTTCATTCCCCGATCCTCCTTCCGGTGAGCTTCAGGAAGACGTCCTCGAGGCTTGCCTGCCGCACCACCAGGTTTTCAAGCGGCGCCCGGTGAGCGGCGGCATGACGCATCAGGGCGTCCACGGTACGGCCGACATCGGTGGTATAGATGGTCACCGCACCTTCCTCGTCGTTGGCCTGTAGGCGCGTCACGCCGGGCAGGCTACGAAGCCCTTCGTCTCCGGCCAGGACGGGGCTTGTGAACTCGACGGCGCGCTCAATAAAGTGTCGATCGATGAGGGCCTGCGGCGAGTCCAGGGCGATGATCCGGCCGTGGTCCATCACCGCCACGCGGTCGCAGAGCCGCTCCGCCTCTTCCATGTAATGGGTGGTGAGAAAGACCGTCTTGCCCCGGGCCTTAAGATCCCCGATCAACTCCCAGACCCCCCGGCGGGCCTGAGGATCGAGCCCGGTGGTGGGCTCGGCCAAAAAGACGACCTCTCCGTCGCCGACCATGGTCAAGGCGATGGCCAACCGTTGCCTCTGCCCGCCCGAGAGGTCCTTGGCCTGGGTATGGGCTTTCTCCGCGAGGCCCACTCTTTTGATTACCTCTACCGGAGCAAGGCTTTGTGGGTAGAAGCTGGCGAAAAGGGCCACGGTCTCGGTCACGGTAAGCCGGGGGTAGAGGGCGACCTGTTGAAGCTGGACCCCGATCTTGGCCTTAAACTCCTTGGCGTGCGTGCATGGGTCAAAACCCAGAACGGAGACTTTGCCCCCGTCCTGCTGGCGCAGGCCGACCAGGATCTCCACGGTGGTCGTCTTACCGGCCCCGTTCGGGCCGAGCAGGCCGAAGACCTCTCCCCGTTCGACGGCGAAAGAGGCTCCGTCCACGGCCCGCAAGGAACCGTAGATCTTGGTCAGGCCTTCTACGACGATCGCCGCCAACCGGTCCACCACCCTGGTTCTTTTTCTTTGGCATCTCTTGCCTTACACATTATAACAGAACGATAAACGCGGGGGAAGAAAAAGGTGATTCACGTCACATGTCCTTGTCTTGGACGTCGCTTTTTTTACGGTGGTTTATTTCGGCCTCTTTTGCAGTTTATTAGGGTTTGTTTTGGTTTGTAAATGTTTGTTCTCTGAAATATAATCTTCTTACACCTCGAGGTGATGTTTCTTGCTTCCCGTAAAAAGGCTGGAGGAGATTACCCGCCTCCTCGAACGTCAGGGTAGTGTCGATGTCAACGATCTAAGCGCCCGTTTGGGTGTCACGCCGAAGACCATCCGCCAGGATCTCGCCAAATTGGAGGAGATGGGTCTCCTCGAGCGGGTACACGGAGGGGCGGTTTTAAAACAGACCGGTAACAACAGTATCTATCCCATCCAAGAAAGAAAGCGGCATAACCTGGCGGAGAAAGACCGGATCGGCCGGGCGGCCTTAAAGTACGTCGAGGAGAGAGACACCATCATCTTGGACGGCGGGAGCACCACCATGGCTTTGGCCCGCCTCCTCGGGGAGAAACCCCTCGTCGCCATCACCAACGATATGTTGATCGCCATGGAGCTCATGAACAAAGAGAACATCACCCTTTATCTCACCGGCGGAAAGTTGCGGCGGGAAGGGGTCTTCACCCTCCTGGGCCGTGAAGCGGAACGGATCGTTAAGCGCTACCATGCCAACAAACTCTTCCTCGGCGTAACCGCGCTCGATTTCCGGCAGGGTCTTATGGTCCTTTCCGAGGACGAGGCGGGGATCAAAAGGGCCATGATCGAAAGCGCGAAACAGGTTATCTGCCTGGTGGACTACAGCAAATTCCATAAACTGGCCTTTACTTCCTTTGCCACGTTCAAAGATATCCATATCCTGATCACCGACGCGCGCATCCCCGAGGAAGACCGGGCTTTCCTCCGCGACCAGGGAATTACTTTAGAGGTCGTTTAAGGGTAGCTGCCGGTTTATATGAGTGCATC
>JAAYXC010000265.1 GCA_012516115.1 Bacillota bacterium
CGGCTACCCCGTCCTGGCCCTACGACCCGCGGGTTTTAAGGAGATCATCGACTCCATCCGCCTCCTCGGCGCGGCCACCAACCGGCGGGAGGCGGCCGCGACCTTGGCCCGCCGGCTGGAGGAGACCATCGACCGGGTAGGGAAGAAAGGAAGCGTCCTCAAGAAACGCGGGCTGAAGGTCTTCATCGCCTTGGGATGGGATCCGTGCTGGACCGCGGGACCCGGTTCCTATCTCGACGAAGCGGTGAGGCTTGCCGGGGTGGAGAACATCGCCCACGACCTCGGCGCGGCCTGGGGCATGATGAACCTCGAGACCGTCCTGGCGC
The DNA here is from genome assembly GCA_012516115.1 of Bacillota bacterium. Taxonomy (GTDB): domain Bacteria; phylum Bacillota; class UBA4882; order JAAYXC01; family JAAYXC01; genus JAAYXC01. The sequence continues at coordinate 327 of JAAYXC010000265.1, forward strand.
GCAACCCGGATGTGATCCTTACCGATGTAGATCCGGCCCACATCTATGCCGACACGGTCTGGAAGAACGTCTCTGCCATCCGGAAGAAACAGGTCTACCGACTCATCGGCAACGAGTTCTACCGGCCCGGCCCGCGTCTTATCGAGGCCGTGGAAGAACTGGCCCGGATCCTGGAAGGATGCTCGTGATGACGAAGAAAGACACCTATCCCGGCAGGGGGCGGGGGAGGGCCTGGATGGCTCTTCTCGGTGTGGCTCTTTTGTTCATTTCCTTCTTCGCCCTCACCCTCGGTTCCGTCCCCATCGGTCCGGGCAAGGTCCTCCGTCTTCTGGCGGAGGCCTTCCCCGGCCTGGGTCGGCGGCTTCCCGGGCCGTACGATGCCCTGGCGGCGAAGATCGTCCTTGAGCTGCGGCTGCCGCGGGTCCTCCTCGCCGTGCTGGCCGGGATGGCCCTGGCCCTGGCCGGCCTCGTTTTCCAGGGGATCTTTCGTAATCCGCTGGCCGACCCTTACGTACTGGGGACCTCGGCCGGCGCGGCCCTGGGAGCGGCGGCGGCCTATGCCCTCGGCGCGGACTACAGCTTTCTGGGCCTGGGCGGGGTTACCGTGGCCGCCCTGGCAGGGGCAGTTTTCGCCACCGCCTTTGCTTTTTCCCTGGCCAGGGCGGGAAAGAGCCTCTCGCTTTTCGTCCTTCTCTTGAACGGACTGGCCCTCTCCTTCCTTTTCTCCTCGGCCCTGGCCCTGCTCATGATCTTCCGCCGACATGAGTCCCAGTACGTCATGGCCTGGCTGATGGGGGGGCTTTCTTCTGCCCGGTGGCCGCAAGTCTTTCTGGTCTTGCCCTGCCTGGCCGGGGGTTTTCTCTTCACCCTCGGTCGCGCGCGGGAACTAAACGCGCTCCTGTTGGGAGAAGAAAGGGCCCACCACCTCGGGCTTGCGCCCCAGCGGCTCCAGTGGGAGCTCGCCCTGGTCGCTTCGCTCCTTGTGACCGCCGCGGTGAGCACCGGCGGGATCATCGGCTTCGTGGGTCTCGTCGTACCGCATGCGGCCCGGCTTCTATGTGGGCCCGACCACCGCACCCTCATCCCCCTCTCCACCCTGGCCGGAGGGCTCTTCCTCCTTCTGGCCGATACGGTGGCCAGGACCGTCCTGGCGCCGCTGGAGATCCCGGTGGGGATCGTGACCTCGCTGGTTGGCGCGCCGGTCTTCATCTATCTCTTGCGCCGGACGGGATTTCGGACTCAATGATTTCCCAACCATCGTGCTCGTGCTCGTAATCGTAATCGGCCTAATCCAATAAGTGAAAAACATCGATTACGAGCACGCGCACCGCTTTGCTGAGCACGTGCACGAAATGGAATCTTGGCCAGAAAAGCAATTCGAAGGAGAGCCACGATAGATGCAATTACTCACCGAGACCATCGCCAAGATTGCCCCCCTGGATTGGGCGGCCATGGAGGCGGCCCGAAGACGCCTCGACGAGCTTACCAAGCCCCGGGGGAGCCTGGGGTTATTGGAGGAGATCGCCGTCCGGCTGGCCGGGATGGCCGGTGAGCCCATGCCGGCCATAGGAAGGAAGGTAGTCATCCTCATGGCCGCAGACCACGGGGTCGCCGAAGAAGGAGTCTCGGCCTATCCGCAGGAGGTCACCCGGCAGATGCTTTTGAACTTCGCCCGCGGTGGGGCGGGGATCAACGTCCTCGCCCGCCACGTCGGGGCGGAGGTGGTGGTGGTCGATATCGGTGTCCGCGGCCGGGTGGCCCATCCGGCCATCCTCGACCGCAAGGTCCGGGAGGGAACGGCGAACATCGCCAACGGTCCGGCCATGACCCGGGAAGAGGCCATCGCGGCCATTGAAGTGGGCATCGAGATCGCCCGGCAGACCATCGGCCGGAATGACTCCTCCGGCCTGGCCCTGCTTGCCACCGGCGAGATGGGGATCGGGAACACCACCGCGGCCACGGCCGTCCTGGCCGCTTTTTCCGGTTTTCCCGTAGCGCGGCTGGTCGGACCGGGGACCGGGCTCGATGAAGAAGGGGTTAGGCAAAAGGCGAAAGTCATCCGGCGGGCTTTAGAGATAAACCGGCCCGATCCCCGCGACGGCCTGGAGGTCTTGGCCAAACTGGGCGGTTTAGAGATCGCAGGGCTTGTTGGTTGCGTCCTGGCCGCCGCCGCGGCCAGGACGCCGGTCCTCCTCGACGGCTTTATCTCCGGCGCCGCGGCCCTGGTCGCGGCCAGGCTCGCTCCGCAATGCTTGGATTATGTCTTTGCCTCCCATCTCTCGGCCGAACCCGGCCACCGGGTGATGCTGGAAATGATGGGACTGCGGCCGCTTCTGGCCCTGGACCTCCGGCTGGGAGAGGGGACCGGGGCCGTGCTGGCCATGCCCATCATCGAGGCGGCGACGAAGATCATCAAAGAGATGGCCACCTTCACCGAGGCCGGCGTCTCCGGGCCGGCCATGTCTTAGGGGGGATACGGATGGAAGAGCCGTTGGCCCTTGAAGCGCGAGGACTGGCCTTCTCCTATGAGGGGGCCGCGATCTTGTCCGGACTTTTTTTCGGGCTAAAAAAAGGCGATTTCGTCGGGCTCATCGGCCCCAACGGCGCCGGGAAGACCACCCTTCTGCGCTGCCTGACGAAGCTCCTTTCGCCCAAGGCCGGTTCCATCATCCTCCTGGGCCGAGACTTGCTCCGGCTTACCCCGCGGGAGATCGCGCAGAAGGTGGGGGTCGTCCCCCAGCTCTGGCAGACGGAGTTCGCCTTTACCGTGGAAGAGATCGTCCGTATGGGTCGGCTGCCCTACCTCCGCCGTTTCCGGCCGGAGACGCCGGAGGACCGCGCCGCCGCGCAGGAAGCCATGGCCCAGACCGGGATTTCGCACCTGGCCGCGCGGCCGGTCACCTCCTTGAGCGGGGGCGAGCTCCAGCGGGTGATCATCGCCCAGACCCTGGCCCAGTGGCCGGAGGTGCTCCTTCTCGATGAACCCACTTCCCATC
>JAAYXC010000036.1 GCA_012516115.1 Bacillota bacterium
CCCCCGTCCCTTTCACGCCTCTCCCTCGTGGAAGAAGGAGACCGAAAACGGGATGGGGTGACACCGGCCGCCCGGGTTTACCGCACGAGAACGAGCAGTAACAAAACGGCCAGGCCGCCGAAGAAGAAGTTGCTCCCCCAGGCGGCCACCCAGGGCGCGACCAGACCCTGGGTACCCAGGGCGTAAAGAAGGGTCAAAAGCAGGAAATACGCGAAATACATGAGCAACGCCGGTAAAAATACTGCCAGCCGACCCGCGCGGGCGTTCAGGCAGGCAAACGGGACGGCCAAGACGGTAAAGACGAAAAAGGTGAAGGGGATCGCCACCTTCAGATGATAATTCACCCAATAACTGCTGGCCGGGTTCACCCCTTGGGACGAATGGCTTTCGTTCTCCAAAGCCTCGGCCATCTTCTTCAATTGGATACGGGTCATGGCCGTTTCGCTCAAAACCTCGGTAAAAAGGAAGTTCCAATCCTGCTTGGTATTGACCGTCATTTCGGTGAAACCCACCTCGTAGGTCACATAGCCGTCCCGGCCGAGCTCGTGGAGGACGCCGTCCCGCAGGATCCAGATCTGCCCGTCGATACGGCCCGAAGCCGCCGTCATGAACCGCGGATAGCCTTCGGGCGTCTCCTGGAACACCATGACGTCGCGCATCTCGCCCGTCCGCCGATCCAGGGATCCGATGTAAAAGCGGGTATTATCGGGACCGGTCACGAATTTCCGCGTCACCACGAAATCATAAACCTTCTGGCGTGTTAACTTCATCCAGGCCTCGGTATAACGTCGCTCGCTGGCCGGGACCACGTACTCGTTCCAGAGGAAAAGGCCGTAGGCCAGAAGGAGGGTGAAGACGAAAAGGGGCCAGACGATCCGGAGGAGGCTCCAACCGCTCAGGCGGATGACGGCGAGCTCCCGATCGTGGGCCATGCGGCCGAGGCTCAGGATGACGGCAAAGAGTCCGGCGCCGGGCATGACGTCGAGCAGGAGCAGGGGCCAGCGGTTCGCCAAAAGCCAGGCGATCATCCGCGCCGGTACACGGTAGTCGATGAGCAGATCGGCCTCCCGGTAGAGGGCGAACCCCAACATAAAGATGGAGATGCCGCCGACGCACAGGGCGAACTGGGCGGCAAAGTCCAAGAGAAGATGGCGATGGACGAGTTTCAAACTCTTCCACCATCCGGCTTTTGCCGGATACTTCGCGGTCCCCCCCGGCCGATCCTGCCGACCGGCCCCTTTGCGATGCCGGAAAATCACCCCTCCTAAGAGAGGACCTTTCCTTCCAGTTCCGCCACGCGTTTTTGGAGTTCCCGCACGGTCTTTAGAAGTTCCGGGACCTTCCCGATGGCGGCCGCCACCCGCATATCCTCCGCGTGGGGCCTGGCCGGGGTCCCGGAGACGTAGGAATGTGGCGGAAGGTTGTTAATCACCAGCGAACGGGCGGCGATGACCGAATCGTGGCCGATGGTAATGTGGCCCACCAGCCCGGCCTGACCGGCCACGCTCACCCGGTCGCCCAATCTGGTGCTCCCGGCGATGCCGGACATGGCCACGATGGCGCAGTCCTCTCCCACCACGACGTTGTGGCCGATCTGGATGAGGTTGTCCATCTTCGTCCCGCGCTTAATGAGGGTAACGCCGGTGGTGGCCCGGTCGATGGTGACGTTGGCCCCGAGCTCCACGTCGTCCTCGATGACCACCCGGCCCACCTGGGGGACCTTCACGTATTTACCGTCCACCGGGACGAAACCGAATCCGTCGCTCCCTAAAACCGCGCCGCCGTGGATGATGACCCGCCGGCCGATGACCGTCTTTTCCCGGATCACCACGTTGGCGTAGATGATGGAATCATCCCCGATCTCCACATCCTCGGCGATGACCACCCCCGGATAAATGACCACCCGGGCGCCGATCTTACTCCGATCCCCGATGACCGCCAGTGGGCCGATGTGCACATCCGGCCCCAGGGTCACCCCTTCACCCAGGCCGGCGGTGGGATGGATGCCCGGGGTAAAACGCTGGGGAGGGTTAAAGAGTTCCAGGAGGCGGGCAAAGGCCAGGCGCGGATTGGTCACCCGGAGCATGGGGGTGCGTCGCGACGGAAGTCCGGGAGGAACGATCACGGCCGCCGCCGGTCCGGCCGCGGCCGCCGCCGCCACCTTGGCCGTGGCCACCATGGTAATGCCGCCGGGGCGTACGTCCTCGATCCCTCCTATGCCCGTGATGACCACTTCTTTGTCGCCGATTACTTCTCCTCCGACCAGCTTGGCCAGATCTTCCAATTTATACATCTCCGCCTCCCCCTTTCGCTCTTGCGGTCTACTTGAGCCGCCGGATGGCCTCTTCGGTGAGATCGATGCCCGCATACCGAACGGCCGCTCCCCGGACGTAAACCACCTCTAGGCCACGCCGGCGCGCCAGCTCGGCCAGGACCTTGTCCAGGGCGGTCAAGACTTCGTTACGGTATTTCTGCTGGAGCTCCGTCAGCTCCTGCCGATATTCCTCGGCCTTAGCCAGACGCTCCTTGGTATCGGTGATCTTGGCCATGGCCGCTTCGCGGGCCTTGGCCTCTGCGTCGAGTTTCTTCTGGTATTCCTGAGCCAGGGCGCTCTCTTTGAAGACCCGATCGAGGTCCACCACCGCGGCCCGCATCCCGCGGAAAGGACCCCAAAGGCCAAACGCCAACCCTAAAACCAGGCCCAAAACTCCCACCGCCGTTAACTGCCACCATTTCGCCACCGTGTTTCCCTCTTTTCCCTTAGGTATTATCATCCGGGGCGCGGAATTCCCACCCGTTCCGTAAAACGGGCTCGCAGAAGCGCCACATCATGCGCTCCAGACGGCCAGAAGGGCCGCTTCGCGTTCCCGGTCCGCCTGTTGCCAGACGCGGTACTCTTCTTCCAGCGGATCAAGCTCCTCCCCCCAAGGGGCCGCTCCTTCTCCCGGCGCGGACGGTTTTTTTTCGCCCTCCTGGCGCCGGGCCGCCAGAATCCGCTGGCGTTCCTCCGCCAGTTCACGCTCGCGGCGGGCGATCTCCCCTTCCACCTCCGCCGTCAGACGGGCAATTTCCTCCGCCAGGGCCGCTTGCCGTTTTTGGTCCGTGGTCAAAACCATTTTCCATCTGAAGGGCAACTCAGGCGCAGAAGGAGTTCCCGACGGAGTTATTCGGCATAAGCGCTCAGGATCCGCCTTTCTTCGGCCATCATGGCCCTTTCCCGGCAGGCGAGCTCTTCCGCCATGGCTTTCCGGTCTGCCGGTGACCATCGTTTCTTTCCCCTGGGTGACCAGGAAACGAAGCGCTGCTTCGCGGTGGACCGCCTCCCGTCGCCCGGACCGAAGTATGGATCGCCGCCAGCGATTCGCCGAGATCCAGGGAAAGCCCCATCGGCTGGGGCCCCCGGGGTTCCTCGGACGGCCGTGGCGCGATGAAACAACCGCGGAAGGAGGACTCCAGTTCCTCCAGGGTCAAGATCTTACCCTCTACGGAAAGCTCGACGAACCTCGCCGGGAGACCCATGGCTCGGGTACTTCAGGCCAGGCTACGTCGGCCGAAAAACAAGCGCCGCCCAAGGACGAGCAAGAGAAGAAAGAAAGTCACCCGGCGGAAGACCGCCACCGCTCGTCACTTCTTCCCTTTCCCGGTCGCCTTGTCGATCACCGCTTCGGTAAGATCGACGCCTCCATAATACACGGCGCTCTTGACCAGAACCAGGTTCAAACCCTTCTCCGCCGCCACCGCCTCGATGGTCTGGCGAAGCTTCCCTTCGGCTTTGAGCAATTCCTGGTCCAGCTTGGACTGGAGTTCCCGGTTCTTCTGCTGGACGAGCTGCTGGATTTCGCCGGCTTTCTCCTGGGCCATTTTCTCGTATTTCAACTTGATCTCTTTCTTTTCGTCTTCGCTCTTCCCCGCGGACTCTTCTTCCTCTTTTTTCTCCAATTCCTGGAGATAGGTGGACATGGACTGCCGCTGGTAATTGGCGAAGGTATTGAGTTCCTTCTCGTAGGCCGCCTTAATCTCCTGGAGGCGGACGAAATCCGGGAAACGCGCGTGGATCTGATCGAGATCGATGTACCCGATCGATTCCGGGGTCAAGGTTTCCGGAACTTTCCCCGCGCTGCGGACGACAAAGGTAAGACCGGCGAACAGGATGAAAAGAACTAAAACGCCCAGGGGTCGAAGGTTCTTCGGGAAGGACACCATAAAACGCCCCTTTCATTTTTTACTTTGGCCTTTGGCGATGACAGCCTCGGTTATCTCCACGCCGCCGAAGTAGACGGCGGTTTTGTTGAGCACGATGGCGATCCCCTTCTCCCGGCATACGGCGGCGATGGCCTCCTTGCCCTTGGCATCGGCCTTTGCGGTTTCTGCGTCCAGTTTTTTCTGAAGTTCCTCGTGTTTGGTCTGGATCTGGCGGACCATCTCGTTCTGTTTGGCCTGAACCTTCTTGGCATATTCGGCCTCGATGGCCTTTTTCTCTTCCGCGCTCTTCCCGGCGAGTTTCGCCTCTTTTTCTTCATTGAGTTCCGTGAGATAACTCTGGAATTGACCGGATAAATGGTTACGGTAGGTCTGCATCTCTTTTTCGTATGTCGTCTTGAGATCCAGGAGACGAACGTAGGCTGGAAAACGCTCCTGGATCTTGGCCGGATCGACGAGTCCGAGGGCCTCCACCCTCAGGCTGGCGGCTCCCCAGGAAGCCATCACGGCGGCGGCCAGGAGGCACCCGCCGAGCAAGACGGCCAAGAAGAAGTTTTTTCCCTTCATCTTATCGTTCCTCCGTTTTCTCCCTTATACCGCAAGAAAGGCGGCCTTTTTCTTGCCCTCCGGCCTTAAAGGGAAAAGGCAAAGACGAGCCGGAATTCCCGCTCGGAGTTCACCACGAATCGGATGGTAAATCCCTCGTCGGTCACCATGGCGATCCAGGCCGCCAATGGCCCACCGGCTATTTCTTTTTCCAAACCAAAAGAAAGGCCATTGTTTATATAGCGTAACCACCCGAAACGCCCGGCGCCGAAGACCTGGGTGAACCCCAAGGTCGTCTCCCGGTCGATGGAATAAGCCAGTGACCCGGCAAAACCCGGCCCCCCACCACCGGTGGCCAAGCGGAACTCCCCGCTGATCTCCCATCCCGGCCAGGGGCGGACTCCGCTCTGGAGATGGACGGCCAGAAAAGTCTCCGTTCCTAAGACGAACTCCCCCAAAGCCGCCAGGGAATAATGGACGGCCGTCACTTCCACGCGGACCAGCGTGTTGGTTCCGGGATAGAGCCTTACCTGCCAGGTTAAATCGAAATGCCGGCTGATCTCCTCGGCTGCCAACAATTCCCCGCATCGACGCTCCAGAACCGTCTGGTAACGCCGGGCATAGGCCAGAGGCATGGTCTCCGTCCACGCGCAATCTGTCCGGACCTTCTCAAACCAGCGATAGACAAGAACCCGGGGAAGGTTTTGGGGGACGAGCTCCACCGTGACCTTCTCCCCCCGGGGAGCGAGGGGAGTACCGGCCATCTCCACCCGAAGGATGGTCGTCTCCGGGACCAAACGGACTTCCAGTTGAAAGCCGGGAAAAGAAGCGACAAAGGCCTCTTCCAGGGCGGTCACCAGGATCGGCTCGGCCCACGGAAAAGCGGCCAAAGGCACATCCATAAAAAGCGCGGTCCAAGAAGGTTCCCGGGCAACCAGTTCATCCCGGAAAAAGGCGGCCGCGGGTTCCGCCAGCCCCGCCGGATCCACGAAAAAGCGGACCTTCTCCACCCGGGGACCTTCGGGGGAGAGCCATACCGTCACGTGTGCCTCACGTGCGGGCAGCACCTCCACCTTTTCCACCCGGTACCCCGCCAGGATGTGGCTGAAGACCTCGGCAATCACCCGTTCGTCTTCCACCTGCTCCTTTTCGAGCCGGGCAAGACTTAACCCGAGCAGAAGCCTTTCGGCCACCTTGGCCACGCTGGCCTCCAGCCGCGCGCGAAGCGGCGCGGGGAAAGCGAATGCCGAAACCACCTGGGCCTTTACCCCTTCCACCGTCGGTTCGGCGGTGGCCATGGCGGGCCGTCCGGCCAGAGAAAAGGCCAGAAGGAATAAGAAGCAAATCCTCCCCGCGCCGCCGTGCACTCTTTGCTCACTCCCCGCTGGCTAAAAGACCTCCCCGATGGAGAAGTAGAACCGGGAGTTCCCCGTACCATCCACCGGCCACCCGTAATCGAACCGGAGTTGGCCCAGATAGGGGACCCAGATCCTCAGGCCCAGGCCATAACCTGCCGCATGTTCGCCGGTATCCGGGGCGTAGAAGCTATCGTAAAAAACCACCCCTTCCACGTTGTCGGTGAACCGATGCCTGAACTCCAGGTTGGCCAGGGCCATTTCGTACACGCTGAAGGCGCGGTAATCGTAGCCCCGGAGCGTCTCGGCCCCGCCGATGAGAAACTGGGCGGTCTCCAGTGGATCGTAGCGGACGTCGATAAGGCCGCCCATGAGCCGCAATGCCAGGACGTCCTGGGGGGAGACGGACTTGAAGAAGGCCGTCTCCAGTTTATAACGGACGAAATCCGTGTCACCACCAAGGAAGGAGCCGGCAAAATCGATATTCAAACCGGCCCTCACCCCGTCGGCCACGTAGACGTACTTGGCCTTCTGGGGCGTGAGGTCTTTATATTCCAGCCGGAGCCCCAGGCTGTTGGTGGTGATGTCGGGGGCCACATAGGGAAGATGCGGCTCCCATACCGGCGGGGATTCCGCGGGGATCTCCACGCGATCCAGGTACTGGTGCTTGGCCGCCAGTGAAACGGTGAACTTGCGCGAGATCGGCCGTCCCACCACGATCTCCCAGCCCTTGATGTTCTCCTTGGTCCAAACCGACACTGGCGTTCCATTTTCATCAACCGTTTGGGCCGCCACCTGGGTATCGAAATCGTTGTAAAGATGCAGGGTTAGGGAGGTATGGTTCTTATCGAGCCACGGATCGGTAAAACTCAGATCGAAGAGACGCTTCTCCGCGTTCATCTCCCAGCTGAAATCGATCGCATTGCCGGTACCGAAGAGGTTGGCATCGCCGATCTTAAAGCCACCCACGATCTCGCCGTCGTTGGTGTTATACGAAAGGGAAAGGGAGATGGTTCCCGTCTTGGCTTCGACGAATTCGATCTCCACGTCGAAACGATCCAGTTCGTTGGTCTCCACGATCCGCGGGTTAATCGATTCAAAATAACCCAGCATGAACAGATGTTGGAGATCTTCGCTAAAGGCCTTGGCGTCGAAGACCTCCCCCTCTTGCGCCCTGATCTCGCGGCGCACCACTTCCTCTTTGGTCTTCTTCAACCCGAGGAAGCGCAGGTGGCCCAGGCGCATCTCCACCAGCTCGATCCGAACCGTCCCGTCGGGCATGATCTGCTGGGAAGGCGATTTCAGGAAGAGCCCGTAGTCCTGCTGGGCCTTTTCCATGAGGCGCCGGAGATCGTTCGCCACCTTAGAACGGTTGATCGTCTCCCCCGGCTGGAGGGTGAAGACGGCCAGGGCCTCTTCCACGGGCATCTTCGTGAGACCGGAGAGCTCCACCTGTTTAAAAGGCGGGTATTCCACCACCTTGAAGACCACCTTAACCCCGCCCAGGCTCCGGCGAAACTCCGGGGCCAGGACCTCGGAGAAATAACCCAACTCGAAGATGGCCTTCTGGTCCGCCTTGATCGCTTCGAGGTCGAGCGGCGCCCCGATCTGCGTATGCTTCACCGCGGCCAAGATCTCCTCGGCCGGAACTTTTTCGTTGCCTTCGACCGCCACCATGACCACCATGGGGTTCTCTTGCGCCCCCACGGCCGAAACGGAAGCGAGTAAGGCTGAAACAAAGAGAAGGAGAAAAAGAAAACGTCCGTATTTTTTCCTGCGAATCATCAGGTCCCGTCCTTTCCGGGCCGGGGATGACCCGGCCATGGTTTAATTTATTCTGGGGTAATCTCACGGTCCGGGCGCAGGATCTCCCTGGCCACCCGCTCCAGTTCCGCCAGGTCAAGCAAGGCCGGCCGGAGCTCCTCCCGCGGCGGCAAAACCTCTCGCTCGGCGGACCCGGGGGTCTTTTCCGCCACCGGGATCTCCGCACCGGCAGAAGAGGCCACGGGGACCTGTACCCCTTCTACTTCTTCCGCCGGGACCGGTTCTTCCCCCGTGTCTATTACCGCGGCGACCGAAGACCGGACGGCCTCGGGGGAGGAAGGGGGAGAAGGCGGGGATGGTGAGTATTTTTTGCTTTCTTCTCCCACGACCTTTTTGGCTTTGGTTACGGTGGCGGGCGGGGAGGATCGCACCGTCACCGTCGGGGTCCAGGTTTCCTCTTTCCTCTCCGGCGTACCGGAGAGATTCTGTGCTACCGGGGGAGTCTTGCGGGGGACCGAGCGCGGCCATCCGCCGAGGAAGAAGACGAAGGTGAAAAGGAAGATCCCCGCGGCCGCCACCCAGGGAAACCACCGACGATCAGGACGGGGACGACGGGTTTCGACCCGCGCCCCCTCGCCCGTTCTTCCTTTGCGGCTGAGTTCCCAGGCATATCTGACCTCGGCCTGGGCCAGACTGAGATCCAACTCTCCCCGGACCACCGCGGCCGTCCGGTAATGTTCTCTGGCCCGGGCCAACCAGGCCTCCGCGTCCTCGATATGGAGTAATACCGGATGCTTTCGCTCGGAAGCCATCGTCTAACCCCACCTGCCTCCGCTCCCGCGCAGGTTTATCACGTCAATATCATCGGAAAGAGGGAGCCGAAAACGGCCCCGTCTAAACGAGAGTTTTCACCTCTTTTCCCCCCTGGAGGGAAAACGAACCGTTTTTCAAGACCCCTGCCTCGGAAAACCTCCCTTTTTAACCTAAAGCCTTGATCTCCGCTTTGTTTTTGGCCAGAAGACCGCGCAAACGGCGGAGGGCCTTTTTTTGGGTCTTGTAAAGATAGGAAGGACTGATGCCGAGAAGAGCCGCCAACTCCTGGGGAGAACGATCTTCGAGGTAAATACCCTCCAAGACCTGACGCTCCCGGGGGGAAAGACGGGCCAGGGCTTGTCCCAGGAAAACCCGAAGGGCTTCCCGGCCGAGGACCGCTTCGAAGTCGACGAACCCCGCCCGGGATGGGGTCGGGAACTCCTCAACCTCTTCACGTCGGAGATCGGCCACCGGGATCGGATGGGGACCGCGGGCCGTCCGGCGCAGAAAATCCAGCATTCGGCCCCGGATCCTGTGACGGGCGAAAGTAGCGAACTTGACCGCCCGCCCCGGCATAAAGGTCTCCACCGCCTCGATCAGTCCTACCGTTCCTTCCTGGACCAGTTCCGCACAGAGCGCCTCATCCCTCGCCATCTGCAGGGCGATCTTCAAAACCAACGGTTGGTAGGCTTCGATCAGTCGCTGACGGCTCTTCCGGCAGCCCTCTTCCTTGAAAGCCTGCCAGAGGTTTTCCTCTTCTTCCGGTCGTAGTAACTCGATCTTGCTGAGTTCCGCCAGGTACTCCCGGAGCAAAGGACCACCACCTCGGCTTCCCTTGGCTTTGGGGAACGCCTCCGCTCTTTTCTCGGAGATTCTCCTTCGGGGCCGCCTTCTCCTGCCTGCGCCGTCGGTAAGTTGACCCCACTCTTAGCAACGCGGTACAGGAAATATTAAAACTTCCACTGGTAAGAAAGGGTCCATTCCGGTTCGGTGGTACTGCTGAAAACACCGTGAAAAACCAGAAAACGATTAAACCGGTAATCGAAAGACCAGACCCGTGTGCCGAATTCGTCGAAGAGGATCTCATAAGAAAGATAGAATCGCTCGGAGAAGGACTTCCCGAGCTGCAGACGGAAAGCGCCTACGTCTTCGTCAAACGAGATCTGGAAACGGTCCACATCCATAAACCGCTTCACGTCCTCGCCCAATTGGCCGAAGACCGTGTCGAGCACGAACTCCATCCCGGTAGCGAAGAGCCGGGGGGCATCGACCCCCGCCGAAGAACCGCGTCCGGTGAGGAGGCTTAAGATCTCGTCCCGCCCGAGCTCCGGTTCGGACCACAGTTCGATCCGCAGCCCCGCTTCGGTGACCTCGCCGGTGACCCTGACGAAGACCCTGGTCCTCCCGATGGTCTTCTGGCCTTCGATCTCAACGTAAGGGAGGTAACCCCGCTCAGGCAGGAAGGTCCCGGTGGCGGAGACGATGGTAAAACGTTGGCCGTAAAGGAAGAAAGTGCCCAAAGAAGCCCGCAAGACCCCCGCCAGGGCCGGAGCAGCCATGGTCCCCTGCAGGCGGACTTCACCGTTTAAAGATGCGTCCAGGATGCCCGGCAGGTAGAAACGGGTATTGCGCCCGGCCATCAGACGAACGTCGAGGGGGAGGGCCGGTGGCGGAGGTCCGTGACGGGAAGTCCCCACCGTGATGCTGCTCTGGCTCACCGTGATCGTCCCGCGTACCGCCGGTAAACCTTTCCCCACGATCGCCAGGTCGAGACCGGTGAGCTCGCCGTCGAAGAAGGCCGGATTTTTATAGGCGATTCGGCCCCCTTTAAGGGTGAGGGCATAATCCGGTCCTCCCGGACCGAGGCGAACCGTGCCCCCCAGTTGGGCCCATCCCCGCCCGATCCTCACGCCGGCTTCGCGGACCAGGACGCGGTCGTCGGTAAAGAGAAGGTCGAGCGAGCAGTGGGAAAAAGGCTCGGGAAGAAAAGCGCTCCTTCCCGCCCCTTCTTGTAAACGGAGACTACCCCGGAGGTTCGGCTTCATCCACGTCCCGGAGACTTCCATGGCCACGTCCACTTCGCCGGCCTGCATGAAGAGGAGATTCCGGAAGACCGGGTTGAAAACCTTGGCCGGAACGGCTTTTCCCTCGAGCCTCAAAGCCAGTTCGCCCTGGCCGGCCGCAAGGTCGCGCCAGAAAGAGCCCGACGGCGCGATTTCCTCCGGGAGGGGGATCGTGCCCGAAAGATGAAGGGGAGTCCCCCCGGCCACGAATTCGGCCCGGGAGATAGAGACCAGTCGATCCTGGAGCCTGGCCTCGAGCACGGCCCGGTCCAGGTCGAGGCCTGCCACTTTAAGTTCGGTGGCGCTAAGGGTCAGATCGCCTGCGACCGACCCGGGCGTGCGACGGAAGGAAATCCGCAGGGCGGTCCGGCCTTCCACCCGACCCGGATGGCCGGCCAGGCGAGAAATCTCGGCCAAAGGAAGTCCATCGGCCGTCACGTTCAACGCGATCTCCTCCGGCGCCAACCGGCCCACGCCCGTCAAACTGCCTCCTTCGTAGTTCAGGCGCAGGCGGTCACAGGTCACTCCGTCTCCGTCGTAACGACCGGTTACCTCCCCCGTGAAGGCGAACCCGGCCAGTTTTCCTTCTGTGAGACGGAAAGAGCCCTCGACTTCCGGTCGGTCGAAGGAGCCGCCGATCCTGCCCCGGCCCTCCAGGCGACCCGCCACCGGCCACGGTAAAGGATGCTCCAGCAAACTGAGCAACCCCGCCAGATCGCCCTGGGTCACCCCGAAATCCAGGGCCATTTGGCGACGAGAAAGATCCACCGACCCGTGAAGGCTATAAGACCGCTCGCCGGAGGTGGCGGCAAGCTGCGGAAGAAAAAGTCTTTCCCGGTCAAAAGTGAAATATCCCGTTATCCGCGTGCATCGCCATTCCCGCCAGGTCGGATGGTCGATGATCACCCGGCCGGTGACAAGGGGATGGGCCAGGGAACCACCGATCTCCGCCTCCAGGGTGAGACGGCCGGAGAGCTCCTGGAGAACAGGCGGCAGACCGAAGGATAGAGAGGGCAGGAATTCGTGGAGATTCGCCGCCTGGAGCGCGGCGGTCAAGGTATAGCCTTCCCGGGCCACCTTCCCCTTGAGAGTGAGCGTGGTCCCGGCCTTCCGCGCCACGGCTTCTCTTACGTACAGGCGACCTTCCCGCCAGCGGACGGTGGCGTCCAGCGTCTCCCAACTAAACCCATAAAGCGATCCGGAGTCCATGTCCAGGACGGCCGCGATCTCCGGCGCGGCCACCGTACCCGTGAGCCTGGCCGTCCCCGTCAACCGACCCGTGGGCCTGGCTTCCCCGGTCAGAAAACGCCCCCAACCTTCCGCGGTGAAAGCAAAACGACCCGCCAGATCCATGGTTCTCCGGGCGGCCAGATCGATGGCCCCGGTCAACTCGGCTTCCCCGCCGGGGCCCAGGAGATGGGCCTTTCGCAACATGATCCGGCCTTTGGTTACCGTGAAGACCACCTCGCCGAGGCCGAGGGGAACCCCCTGCCAGGCCAGATCCGCCCCGTAAACACGGCCCGTGCCCACGAGCCCCTGTGGCC
>JAAYXC010000266.1 GCA_012516115.1 Bacillota bacterium
AATATTTTTAAATATATTGATGTAATCGATACCATAATTAAAATACAATCATCCGCACCCGCACGACTGCCTAACCACCAGCTCGGTCTTGAGGACCACCCGCTCGTAAACGATATGTTCGTTCCCCAGCGTCTCCAGCAATTTCTTCGCCGCCATCGCCCCCAGCTGGTATTTGGGCATGTCCACCGTGGTCAGACCGGGGACCACGTGCCGCGCCAGCCTGATGTTGTCAAAACCCACGATGGCCAGATCTTCGGGGACGCGGATCCCGAGTTGCCGGGCCTTCTCCATCGCCCCGATGGCCATCTCGTCGTTGGCGGCGAAGACCGCCGAGAATTCGGTCTTCTGGAGCAGCCGCTGCAAGGCCTGGGCGCCGCCTTCCTCGGTGAAATGCCCCCGTTCCACCAACTGGGGGTCGAAAGACAAGCCGTGTTCGGCCAGGACCTTGCGGTAGGTGGCGAATCTTTCCTCGTCGTCAGGGTGGAACATGCCGCGGATGTAGGCGATCCTCTTATACCCGTGCCGAATGAGGTGTTCGACGGCCTGCGCCGCGCCGGAACGGTTGGCGACCACGATCGAACTCACGTTGGCGCTTTTGACCACGCGGCCGATCAACACGAAAGGAAAACCGCGCCGCGCCAGACCGGCCACCTCTTCCTCCGGCATAAGCGTGTTGATGATGATAAAACCGTCCACCCGGCGACTGGAGAGCAATTTCATGTATTCGATTTCACGTAAAGAGCTATTTTGGGCATCACAAATGATCAAGTTATAATCCGATTCGATGGCCGTATTCTCGATGCCTTTTAAAAGTTCAAGATAATAAATGGAAGATACGGCGGGAATAACCACCCCGAGCAAGGTGGTCCGCCGCGAACGAAGCGCCTTGGCCGAGGCGTTAGGGGTGTATTGAAGCTGCTCGATGGCCTGCAAAACGCGCTGCCGCGTCGCCGCGCTGACTTTTTCGCTCCCGTTCAAGACCCGGGAGACCGTGGCCACCGAAACTCCTGCTGCTTGGGCGACATCTTTAATATTGATATGCGCCATAGAAGCCGCCTTCTGTGATATCGATTACACCAGAATCTATTCGCCGGCCTTCCCCGGAATTCCTCCCGGCGGAAAAATTTTTTATAAAAATAACGGCGGCCCATGGCCGCCGCCCACAACGAAAAAATCCTCGACCTAACGAGACCCCGTTCTCAAGGCCCCAAGACCCTTGGATTCACGGTCCTTCCTTATTTCGATAACCGGCGTTCAACGACGCCACCCGCGCGGGGTAGGCCGCGCAGAGCCGCAGGGCCTCCGCGAAGAACAGCGTATAATGGTAGTTTGTCTTCCAAATATTGCCTTTATCCAATACATCCGGAATAAGGGTGTCGGCCTTCAATTGTTGATAGAGGCCACCGTATTCGCGGTCGATCAAATAGTTCTGGATGAAGGACTCGATCCTCTTGAAGGCCTCCCCCGTCTCCCAACCCCGCGCCACGGCGCAGTGCAAGAGCGCGCGGGCGGACTCCATCTGCGGCCACCAGAGGAAATAGGTGTTATCCGGGTTACCAAGGAGGGGCCGGCCCTCGTAGTCGAGGACCTCGTAGAGCATCCCGCCGGTCTTCGCATCGAAGGCGTATTCCAGGCAGAACTTCATCAATTTCCGCACCGTCACCAGCCATTCTGGATCGAAGCCGCGCTCCACCGCCCGGCTCAAGAGATAGGCCAACTCCACCCCGTGGCCGGGCGAGGAGTGCATGGCCCCATCCCATTGCCGCCGGCGCGAATAGGGCTCTTGGGACGGACGCCAGTCTTCGGTATAGTTATAGGCCACATAACCCCGATCGGTATAACCGGCCTGGTCGCGATAGAGGGTTTTCACCAAGAAATCCCCGCAGGTCTCGATCAAGCCGGCCACCTCTTCTCTTTTCGCCCCTTCGGTGACATCATAGAGCGCCAGCAGAGCCTCGAAAAGGTGGGTGAAGACGTCGCCGTTGTTCACCCCGATGACCCGGCCGAAGTCCCGCGAGAAACCGGGGCGGATGCCGCTGGGGAACTTCGGGTCGAGGAAACGGCTTTTGATTACCTCCAGTTGTTCCAGGGCGGCCGCGAGATGGCGGGGATCCTTGGTCACCCCGTAGGCCTGGGCCAGGGCGAAGAGGGGATGGACGTTCCCGTAGCCCTGTTTCATCGGGTCGATGACGCGGCCGTCGGGGGCCACCGTCCAGTAGAAGCCGCCGTATTCGGGGTCGCGGAACCGGTTGAGGAGGCAGTCCACACCTTTCTCCACCGCGGCCAGAAACCTCTTCCCCTCCGCCGGCCCGGCCGCCCGGTAAGCCTCGACGTTCATGTAGATGGCACGGCTCTGGGCTACGCTCGTCGAGGGCATGCCCGTCCACGGCCGCCAGGTGCGGTCCAGGGTCACCCGGAAGAAACCGTCGAAGTCCTCCCGGTAAGCCCCCATGCCGCTTTCGCCGTCCAGGCCGCCGTTCCAGAGATCGACCCCCTTGATGAGGTTGACCCGGTACCATTCCTCATCCAGAAAGAGAGAAGAAGAAGGAGTATAGCCGATTATGCCTTCTCCGGTCGTATTACCACCGCCGAGGACGGGAGAAACCGCCAGGGCGCAGGCCAGGATCATCACGCCGGACAAGGCCAGGAAAGGCCGTGAAA
Organism: Bacillota bacterium; assembly: GCA_012516115.1. Lineage (GTDB taxonomy): Bacteria > Bacillota > UBA4882 > JAAYXC01 > JAAYXC01 > JAAYXC01. Next base: position 2,662 of record JAAYXC010000266.1, read on the forward strand.
GAAAGGCAAAATGCTTCTTCCTCACTTTTATATTCCTCTCCGCTCACGTTTAGCTTTGGACCTGCAGGCCCACCCCGGTAAACCCCAGGGATCGCTCTCGTTCGAAGGCATCAAGCTCGATCAGCCTCTTCGTCATCCGCGGATGGGTGGCGAAGAGTTGCATAAAGAAACCGATCAGCTTGGGGACGTGTTTCTCCTGGGCCACAAAGGCCTCCGGCGTTACCTCGGCGGCCAGGGACTCGCTTCCCAGAGTCAGCGCAAGGAGGGCCCGGCGCGCGGCCGCATGGTCCCGGGCGAGCATCATCCCCACCCGGTCGGCGCTCAGCTCGCAGGCCCGGCGGTAAGCGGCGCCGAAAAAGGGAATGAAAGAGGCAGGCACCAAAAGGATCTTCTTCCACAGACTGATGTGGCCCAGCGCATGGTGGGCCAGCTCGTGGCCGACGATCATCCGCAGCTCGGCGAGGGCGCCGCGCCTTAGCATCAGGTCGACGAGTTCACCGTAGAGGAGGATATACCGTCCGGAAAAAAACCGCATGGCCAGGGCGTTCAAG
>JAAYXC010000267.1 GCA_012516115.1 Bacillota bacterium
AGCTGGGTATTCGTGTTATTGGTTATGTATATTGTCAATGTTTTCAATACCGACCTGGTAGACAAGGACAAGAAGGCCTTATGGGCGGTGGTGTTGTTCTTCGGCAACATCATCGCCATGCCGATCTACTGGTATCTTTACATCTGGCGCGAGCCCAAGGTGGCGCAGCAAACCCGTTGAAACCGATATTTGTCCGAAAGGACGCCGGGGCGGCGTGGTCGAAAGGGGCCGGGGATGGCCGGATGAAGCCGGTAACAAGCTCAAAACAACCGAAGCGCTCCAGACTGTTGACCTGCCTCTTCGCCTTGGCGGCGCTCATCTTCCTCTATGCACATCTCGAACCTTTCTGGATCGCGACGAAAACCATCCCCATCATGGATGCAGATGTGCCGACAGGCTTCGATGGCACGCGGATCGTCTTTATCTCCGATATCCATCACGGTCCGTATTTTTCACGGCCAAGGCTTAAGCGGCTCGTGCAAAGGATCAACGCCTTGAAGCCGGATCTGATCCTCCTCGGCGGGGATTACGTCCACCGGAGTCCGCGTTTTATCCGGTCCTGCTTTGCCGAACTGGCCCATCTTCAGGCCCCACTTGGGGTCTACGGGGTCCTCGGGAATCACGACCATTGGGCGGGAGCCGCCGCCTCTCGCGAGGCCATGGTGAAGGCGGGGATTCGCCCGTTGGACAATCGGGGTTACTGGATCTTTCGCGGCGGGCGACGCATCAGGATCGGGGGCGTGGGTGATTTGCGGACGGACACTCAGGACCTCCGCCCGTTGCTCTCCGGCGTCAAGGCCGATGATTTTACCATCCTGGTCTCCCATAACCCGGATTTTGTGGAAGAGATCGGCCCGTTTGCCGACCGGATAGACCTGATCTTGAACGGCCATACCCATGGCGGCCAGGTGACGTTTTTCGGTTTATGGGCGCCGCTCGTGCCCTCGAAGTACGGCCAGAAATACCGCACCGGGGTTATCGATCTCGCCGGGATGAAAGCGATCGTCTCCAACGGCATCGGAACCGTCACCCCACCGGTCCGCTTCTTCGCCCGGCCGCAGATCGTGGTGGTGGTGTTAAAGGTGGGATGACTCTTCCTTCAATATGGGAAGAGTCCGGCCGCACAGGTGGCGACCTGTGTTATAATTAATTTAAGGTCATTCAGTAGAGGATGTTTATTATGAGTTCCCGGCCGTACGGGTCGGGGCTAATGGGTAGGAGGGAAGATCGGTGGTCTTTCATGTCCGACTTGAACATGCCGAGGACGGTTGGGTCGTGGCGGAATGTCCGGCACTGCCCGGTTGTGTTTCCCAAGGCAAGGACGAAAAAGAAGCATTGGAAAATATCAAGGAAGCCATCATCGGGTGGTTGTGGGCGGAAGACCAAAAAGCTCTCTCGACCTTAAAATTAGAACAGGGATGCCAGCCCGTGGTAGTAGTGGTTTAAAGGAACATGGGCAGATTGAATAATATTTCCGGAAAAGATGCGGTGCGCGCTTTTCAAAAGGCCGGTTGGCAGAGGATTGGACAAGTTGGAAGTCATGTAATAATGGTGAAGGCCGATTCGAAAGTTAACCTCTCCATACCTCAACATAAGGAGTTATCCGTAGGGACTTTACGAGCCTTGATCCGCCATGCCGGATTAAGCGTGGAGGAATTCCTTAATATCCTTCCCTCCTGGCCATGAATGGTTAAAAAGAAAGGGATTTTATCAATAATTTACCAAGCCCGCTCTATGCGGGCCTTTACTTTCTGGTGGTTACTGTTACCCGGCGGCAAGAGGGATGATCGAATATATGTTCGAGAAAGCATATGGTAAAATAAAATGGTATCATCCCCTCGAAGTTTAAACCCCGGAGGTAATCATGGCCAAAGATTACATCTTCATCAAAGGCGCCCGCGAGCACAACCTAAAAAACGTCGATCTGGCCATCCCCCGCGACAAGCTGGTGGTCTTCACCGGGCTCTCGGGCTCGGGCAAATCCTCGCTGGCCTTCGACACCATCTTCGCCGAGGGCCAGCGGCGCTACGTGGAGTCCCTCTCGGCCTACGCCCGGCAGTTCCTGGGCCAGATGGACAAGCCGGACGTGGATTACATCGAGGGCCTCTCGCCCGCCATCTCCATCGACCAGAAGCCGACGAGCCACAACCCGCGTTCCACCGTGGGCACGGTGACCGAGATCTACGACTACCTCCGCCTCCTTTACGCCCGCATCGGCCATCCCCACTGCCCGCAGTGCGGTCGGGAGATCGCCCGCCAGACGGCGGAGCAGATCGTGGACCAGGTCCTCGCCCTGCCCGAGCGGACCAGGGTCCAGATCATGGCGCCGGTGGTCCGCGGCCGTAAGGGTGAATATACGAAACTCCTCGAAGACCTGCGCAAGGAAGGTTACGTCCGCGCCAGGATCGACGGCGAGGTCCGCGAGCTCACCGAGGAGATCACCCTGGAGAAGTACAAGAAGCACGATATCGAGGTGGTGGTCGACCGCCTCGTCGTCCGGCCCGAGATCAAAAGCCGCCTGGCCGACTCGGTGGAGACGGCCTTGAAGCTCGCCAAAGGCCTCGTCCTCGTGGACGTGGTGGACGGAACCCCTCTTCTTTTCAGTGAGAACTTCGCCTGCCCGGACTGCGGGATAAGCATCGAGGAGCTGACGCCCCGAATGTTCTCCTTCAACAGCCCCTTCGGTGCCTGCCCCGCCTGCTCCGGGCTGGGCATGAAGATGGAGGTGGACCCGGAAGCGGTCTACGATCCCGAGCTCTCCATCGCCGAGGGCGGGATTCTGGCCTGGGGTACAAGCGTCTGGAACGGCGACGACGAGGGCTATATCCGCCGGATGCTCGCCGCCGTCTGCCAGCGGATCGGTTTCTCCCTCCACCGGCCGCTCAAGGAGGCCACCCCGGAGCAGCTCCAGAAGCTCCTCTACGGTCTCGGCCATGAGATAATCCGGTTCCGCTACATTAACTTTCAGGGCCGGGAAAAGGTCCAGGAGACGTACTACGAGGGCGTGATCAATAATCTCGAACGCCGCTACCGCGAGACCCAGTCCGAGTACATGCGGGCCGAGATCGAACGGTTCATGCGGGTCAAGCCCTGCCAGGCCTGTAACGGCGCACGTCTGCGGCCCGAGAGCCTGGCCGTGCGGGTAGGGGGCAAGAACATCCGGGAACTCACGGCCATGACCGCCTATGCGGCGCGGGAGTTTTTGCGCTCCCTAAAGCTCACGCCGCGGGAGGAGACCATTGCCCACCAGATCTTGAAAGAACTCGACGCGCGGCTGGGGTTCCTGGTTAACGTGGGGTTGGACTACCTGACGCTCGACCGGGCGGCGGGAACCCTCTCGGGCGGCGAGGCCCAGCGGATAAGACTTGCCACCCAGATCGGTTCCGGCCTGGTGGGGGTGCTCTACATCCTGGATGAGCCGAGCATCGGTTTACACCAGCGGGACAACCAGCGCCTTATCGATACCCTGAAGGGGTTGCGGGATCTCGGCAACACCCTTATCGTGGTCGAACACGACGAGAGCATGATCCGCCAGGCCGACTACATCGTGGACATCGGGCCGGGCGCCGGTGCCCACGGCGGGGAGATCGTGGCCGCGGGGACGATCGAGGAGATCATGGCCTCGCCGCGTTCGATCACCGGCGACTACCTGGCCGGCCGGCGCCGCATCACCGTCCCGGAAAGAAGGCGGCCGGGGAACGGCAAAGTTCTCGAGATCCTGGGGGCCTCGGAGCACAACCTCAAGTCCATCGACGTCCGGATACCCCTGGGAGTCTTCGTCTGCGTCACCGGGGTCTCGGGTTCGGGCAAAAGCACCCTGGTCAACGAGATCCTCCACCCGGCCCTGGCGCGGGCCTTGAACCGTGCCCACACCCGTCCTGGCCGCCACCGGGAGATCCGCGGGCTCGAACACCTCGACAAGGTCATCGCCATCGACCAGTCGCCCATCGGCCGGACGCCCCGCTCGAACCCGGCCACCTACACCGGGGTCTTCGATCACATCCGGGAGGTCTTCGCCCAAACCGTGGAGGCCAAGGCGCGGGGCTACAGCCCGGGCCGGTTCAGCTTCAACGTCCGCGGCGGCCGCTGCGAGGCCTGCGGCGGGGACGGGATCATCAAGATCGAGATGCACTTCCTCCCCGACGTTTACGTGCCCTGCGAGGTCTGCAAGGGTAAGCGCTATAACCGGGAGACGCTGGAGGTCCGCTATAAGGGCAAGAACATCGCCGATGTGTTGGCCATGACGGTCGAGGAGGCCCTGGCCTTCTTCGAGAACATCCCGCGCATCCGGCGCAAGCTCCAGACGCTCTACGACGTGGGTCTCGGCTACATCACCCTGGGCCAGCCGGCGACGACCCTCTCGGGCGGCGAGGCCCAGCGGGTCAAGCTGGCCACAGAGCTCAGTCGCCGGAGCACCGGCCGGACGCTTTATATTCTGGATGAACCCACCACGGGGCTTCATTTCGCCGATACCCAGCGGCTGCTCGAGATGTTAAACCGCCTGGTCGACAACGGCGATACGGTCCTCGTCATCGAGCACAACCTGGCCGTGATCAAGACCGCAGACTACCTGATCGACCTCGGG
>JAAYXC010000268.1 GCA_012516115.1 Bacillota bacterium
AGAAAGAACGGTATTGGGGCAGGGCCTGTTCCGTCGGGGCGGCGGCGTTGAAGTCCGGCCGTCGACCATGCCGACAATCGCCGTAGAGGGTAAACTGTGAGACGACGAGAACGGCCAAACCCTTCTCCAAAAGGGAATGAGCCATCCGGCCGGCCTCGTTGTCGAAGACGCGGAGGTGGGCCACCTTCTGCGCCAGCCAACGGGCATCCTTTTCCCCATCGCCTCTGGCCACCCCGAGGAGGACCACCAGGCCCGGGCCGATCCGTCCCACGACCCGTTCTCCCACCCGGACTTCCGCCTCTTTGACCCGCTGGATCAAGGCCCGCATCTCGTCGCCCCTTTACTTATGATTGCCTTTGTAGACCCGGTAGGCGTGTTCCACTCCGGAGACGCGCCGGACGCGGCGGAGGACGTTTTCGAGCTGTTCCCGGTGGTTGATGTCCAACGTCAGGCTGATAAAGGCCGTGCCCTTGGCCGTGCGGACTTTGGCTGCGGAGATGTTCAGTCGGAACTCGGCGATGGCGTTCATGACGTCCGAAAGCAAACTCACCCGGTCCCTGGCCTCGATCTCCAGGTTGGCCGGGTAGGAAACACCCTCCACCGGTTCCCACTCCACCTCGATGCGGCGCTCGGGCTCGGCCTGGACGGCAAGGCTCGGGCAGCCCTGCCGATGGACGGTCACCCCGCGGCCGCGGGTGATGTAGCCCACGATCTCGTCCCCCGGGACCGGGTTACAGCAACGGGCGAACCGGATCAGGAGGTTCCCAACCCCCCGGACCTTCACTCCCTGTCCGGGCCGCCGACCGGCCGCGGGCCGTTCCACCGGATGGGGCGCCGCCGGCGTTTCGGGCTCTTTCTCCCCCAGGAGGTGGGTGGCGACCATCCCCACGCTCAGCTTGTTGGCGCCCAGGGCGGCCAGGAGATCGTCCGCCTCGGTGAAACCGAACCGTTTGGCCGCGACGGCCAGAACCTCGGGCTTGAGATACTCGTGGACCTCTCCGGTGCGTTTACGCAGTTCCTTCTCGAGCATCTCCCGGCCCAGCTCGATATCCTCATCCCGCCGCTGCTCCCGCAGCCACTGGCGGATGCGATTTTTGGCCTTGGCCGTCTTGACGAAGTTCAACCAATCCGGGCTCGGGCCGGGCGTGTTCTTGGTAATGATCTCTACGATGTCCCCGTTATGCAACTCGTAGTCCAGGGGGACCAGGCGGCCGTTGACCCGCGCTCCCACGCACTGATGACCGATGTGCGTATGCACGCTGTAAGCGAAGTCCACGGGCGTGGCGCCCTTCGGCAAGGATTTCACATCCCCTTTGGGCGTGAAGACGAAGACCTCGTCGGCGAAGAGATCGACCTTGAGCGCTTCCATGTATTCGCCGGCGTCCTTCATCTCCTTCTGCCATTCCAGAAGCTGGCGTAACCAGGCGATCTTGGCCGTCAGGTCCAGCTCATCCCCCCCGCGTTTCTCTTTGTAACGCCAGTGGGCGGCGATGCCGTACTCCGCCACGTAATGCATCTCCTGGGTGCGGATCTGAATCTCCAGCGGCTCCCCCCGCGGTCCGATCACCGTGGTGTGAAGTGACTGGTACATATTGGATTTCGGCATGGCGATATAATCCTTGAAACGGCCCGGCACCGGCTTCCAGAGGGTATGGACCAGCCCCAGGACCTCGTAACAATCGCTCACCGCGGGCACGATGACCCGCAGGGCCATGAGATCGAAGATCTCGTTGAATTCTTTGCCCTGTTCGTGCATTTTCTGGTAAATACTATAAAAATGTTTCGCCCGGCCCTGAAACTCGGCCTTGATGCCGTGTTCGGCGAGCACCCGGGCGAGAGTCTGGCGGACTTCCTCGATCAGGCCCTCCCGCTCCTGCCGCTTCATGGCCACCTTCTCCACGAGGTCGTAGTAAGCGGCCGGATCGAGATGGCGCAAGGCCAGATCCTCGAGTTCCCACTTGATCTTCCAGATCCCCAGGCGGTGGGCCAGCGGCGCGTAGATCTCCAGGGTCTCGCGGGCGATCTTCTCCCGACGTTCGGGCGGGAGATGACGGAGAGTCCGCATGTTATGGAGCCGGTCGGCCAGTTTGATGACGATCACCCGGATGTCCTTGGCCATGGCCAAAAACATCTTGCGGAGGTTCTCGGCCTGTTGTTCCTCGGTGGAACGAAAAGAAAGGCGGGAGAGCTTGGTCACGCCGTCGACGAGGAGGGCGATCTCCGGTCCGAAGCGACCCTCGATCTCGGCCATCTCCACCGTGGTATCTTCCACCACGTCATGAAGGAGGGCGGCCACCAGGGAGGTGGTATCCATCCCGATCTCCGCCAGGATCTCGGCCACTTCCAGCGGGTGTTGGATGTACTCCTCCCCCGAGTCGCGGCGTTGGCCCGCGTGGGCCTGGGCGGCGAAAGCAAAGGCCTCCCCAACGCGCTCGGCCCCCTCTATCCTGGCCTCGGCCATCTTGGCCAGAAGCCCGGCCAGGCCGTCCACTTTCGTCTCACCGGTCGTTTGCGCTTCTTTTCCGGTAAAGGTCGGTGACTTCTTCTCCATCGCTTTTCTCCGACTCCATATTACCATTACCCGCCACGACAGATAAGATCGCGCAGGCAAAGCTGCACGTCGGTCGTACCGTTGAAACTGCTCTCTTCGAGGGTAAAGGCCAGATCGACGGTACGGGACGCGGCGACTTCGGCCACCGCGGCACCGAAGTTAAATCCGATTCCCTCCCGTACCGCCCCGGCCTGGGCCACCCGGAGCTTTAAATGTTTGTTTTCCTCGCCGACCCCCCGGCAGTCGAGGACCTCCACTTCCCGGCAGGCGAGAACCGGGGCCGGATTTCCCGGCCCATAAGGGGCCAGACGGGCCACTTCCCGCGCCAGGGCCAAATCCGCCTCGGCCAGACCCACCTCGGCCTCGATGCGCAACGTCGGTTCCAGGAGGGAAGGCGGGATGCCGGTCCGGGCCATCTCGGTGAATGCCCTGGCGAACTCCTCCACCTTTTCCGAACGGATGGTGAGCCCGGCCGCCGCCTCGTGGCCCCCGAACCGTTCCAGATGGGCCGCGCATGTGGCCAAACCTTGGTAGAGATTGAAGCCCGGGATGCTCCGGCCGGAGCCACGTCCCTCCTCGCCTTCGAGGGAGATGAGCACCACCGGGCGGTGGAAGCTCTCCACCAGACGCGAGGCCACGATGCCGATGACCCCCGGGTGCCAACCGGCCGCCGCGAGCACGATGGCGCGTTCCCGTTCCAGATCGATCTCGGCCGCGATCCGCGCCCGCGCCTCTTCCAAAAGCTTATTCTCCAGGCGTTGCCGTTCTTGATTATCGCGCTCCAGGTCCCTGGCGATGCTCCTGGCCCGTTCGGGGTTTCCGGTCAAAAGCAATTTCACCCCCGGGCTGGCGTCGCCCAGCCGCCCGGTGGCATTGAGCCGGGGGGCCAGGATGAAGCCCACGTGCCCGGCGTTGACCTCCCGTTCGGCCAGCCGGGTCACCTCCAGGAGAGCCCGCAACCCCGGGTTCTCGGTCCGGTTGAGTTGACGGAGGCCGTAGCAGGCCAGGACCCGATTCTCATCGAGGAGGGGAACCACATCGGCGATGGTCCCCAGGGCCACGAGGTCCAGGTGGCGGAAAAGCTCTTCTTTGGGCACCAGACCCCGCTCCGCCAGGGCCAAGGCCAGTTTAAAGGCCACGCCCACCCCGGCCAGCTCCGGGAAGGGATAACGGGAACCCGGAAGCTTGGGGTCGATCACCGCGGCCGCCGCCGGGATCTCCTCGCCCGGCTGGTGATGATCGGTGACGATGACCTCCATTCCCAGTTCCCGGGCGTAGGCCACCTCGGCCCTGGCGGTAATGCCGCAATCGACGGTCAAGATCAACTTCACGCCCTGACGGGCGGCCTTCTTCATTACTTCGACGGAGAGACCATATCCCTCCTCCAAACGCTTGGGGACGTAATAATAGATTCCCCCCTTGGCCAGGGGTTGCAGGAGACGGACGAGGAGGCTTGTGGCCGTAATCCCGTCCACGTCGTAGTCACCGAAGATGAGGATCTTCTCCTCTCGCCGAAAGGCGGCCATCAGGCGTTCCACGGCCTGGGGCAGGCCGGGCAAGAGCGCCGGCGGATGGAGATGCTCCAGCGCGGGAAAGAGGAACCGGTGCGCCCGATCCGGATCCTCCAGCCCGCGGTTTAAAAGAAGCTGGCCGATCAGGGGCGAGACCCCAAGGAGACGGGCGATCCGGCCGGCCTTCTCCGGCTCGGCCGGGATGGCCCGCCAGCGCCTAGCGGCCATCCGCCCCCCTCCCCTCTTCGGATACCGCTTCTTGCCCAAAAGCGATTTCCGAAGGTTCCTTGCGCTTCTCTTTTTCGGCTATCCGGCGGCCCCGGTGACGGAAAAGTCCGGCCAGAAACACGGCCAAACCCCCGGCGAAGGCCGCGCCGAGGATGACGAGGATCTTGGGAACGAAGTGGCGCCAGAAAAAGAGCTCGATCTCCATGGTCTCCTGGTTCTGCAGGGCCAAGGCCGCCAGGAGAAAAGCCAAAAACAGGGCCAGGACCAAAACCATCTGCAACGTGCATCACCCGGGGGTAAGATTTCGGTATCGGCCGCACCACTTCCTTCCGGGAAACGGGAAAAACTTCCCCGCTTATCGAAGGGGTGGCTTCCCTTAATTCCGGTTGAGCCATCCGTGGACTTTGTGCTATAATGAACGAAAATCGGCGGAAGCCTTTACCGACCTTAAATCTTTTTGGGAGGGAAAGATCATGACGGCAAGGGTCTACAACTTCAACCCCGGACCGGCCATCCTGCCTCTGCCGGTGCTGAATGAGATCCAGCGGGATCTCTTGGATTTTGCCGGCACCGGTATGTCCATCCTGGAGGTAAGCCACCGGTCCAAGGAATACGAGGCCGTCCACCTGGAGACCGAGGCGAGCCTGAAAGAACTCCTCGGTCTGGGCGATGACTACCGGGTACTCTTTTTGGGCGGTGGGGCCAGCCTCCAGTTCGCCATGGTGCCTCTGAACTTCCTTCCCACCGGCGCCACCGCGGACTATATCCTCACCGGGAGCTGGTCGGAGAAGGCCTATGAAGAAGCGGGCCGTATCGGCCGGGTCCACATCGCCGCCAGCAGCAAAGACACGAACTACGACCGCATCCCGCACCCGGACGAGATCAGGTTAAGCCCGAACCCGGCCTACGTCCATATCACCTCGAACAACACCATCTACGGTACGCAATGGGCCTCGCTGCCCTCCTTCGGCGAGATCCCGCTCGTGGCCGATATGTCGAGCGACATCCTCTCCCGTCGCTTCGACGCCACCAAGTTTGCCCTTATCTATGCCGGCGCCCAGAAAAACCTCGGCCCGGCCGGGGTGACGGTGGTCATCATCCGCCGGGACATGCTGGAGAAAGTGCCGTCGCACCTTCCCGTAATGCTTCGCTACGACATCCATGCCAAGAATAACTCGCTCTACAATACTCCGCCGGCCTTCGCCGTCTACACGGTCATGCTCGTCCTCCGCTGGGTCAAGTCCCAGGGAGGGATTGCGGCCATCGAGGCCCGGAACAAAGAGAAGGCCGCCCTCGTCTACGCGGCCATCGATGAGAGCGGCGGGTTCTATCGCGGCCATGCCCGACCCGAGGCCCGCTCGCTCATGAACGTCACCTTCCGCCTCCCCAGCGAAGAACTGGAGAAGGCCTTCCTGGCCGAGGCCAAGGCGGCGGGTCTCGTCGGGCTCAAAGGCCACCGCTCGGTGGGCGGGCTGCGCGCTTCCATTTATAACGCCATGCCCGGGGAAGGCTGCCGGGTCCTGGCCGAATTCATGCGCGACTTCGCCCGGAGGAACGGTTAGGATTCAAAGCGGCGGGTAACGAACCCGCCGCTATTTTTATCTTCTTCTAGACCGTTTGCCGGGTTCGTTGCTACTCGCTGACATAGATAGCGGCCAGCAGTCTGGCTGAAGGCAATGACACCGCGCCGCCTGGCCGGGGCACCTTACAGCGTCCTCCCCTACTACCGAATCCTCCTTTTTGTTGGACCTCTTCAACCTCATGACTGATTTTATGTTTTTCGTTGATTAAAGAGGAAAGTCGTACTTTACCACGAATTATTACCATAATTCATTGGGTGGCGGAAAGTTTTGGCCCTCGATGTTGCGATTAAATTAATCCTGGCGGAGAATAACTTCGGGAGAGGAACAAATAGAAATGCATATCGTATTGGTCATCGACCAGTTCGATACCCTAAATAACGGGACTACCGCTTCCGCGCGTCGCTATGCGGAAGAACTCCGCAAACGCGGCCATAGAGTTACCGTTTTGGCGGCGGGTGAAAGTAGAGAAGACAAAATCGGCGTACCCGTCTTAAAGATACCGTTTTTCCAACGTTTAATAGAACAACAGGGGTTTCCCCTGGCAAAAGCGGTCGACGAGGCTTATTACGAAGCCTTCCGGCAGGCGGATATCGTCCATTTTTACCTGCCTACGTGGTTCTGCCGCCGCGGCGAAGATATCGCCCGGCAGATGAAGATCCCGACCGTGGCCGCTTTTCACCTCCAACCCGAAAACATAACCTACAGTATCGGCCTGGGGAAATGCAAATGGGCGAGCGACTTCCTTTACCGCTATTTTTACCGTACCTTTTATAACCGGTTTGACCATATCCATTGTCCCAGTGAGTTTATTGCCGACCAGCTAAAAAACCACGGCTACAAGGCCCAATTCTGGGTTATCTCTAACGGAGTTAGCGAAAAATTTCAGCCCAAACCCGTAGAACGTCCGCCCATTTTCCGGGATAAGTTCGTCATTCTGATGATCGGCCGGCTCTCCGGGGAGAAACGACAAGATCTTCTGATCCGGGCGGCCATGTACAGCAAATACCGGGATAGAATCCAACTCGTCTTTGCCGGGCGCGGTCCCAAAGAAAAAGCTTACCGACGGTTTGGCCGGCACCTACCTAATGAACCGATCTTCCGTTTTTATCCCCAGGACGAATTGGTGGACCTGATTAATGCCTGTGATTTATATGTCCATGCCTCGGAGGCCGAAATAGAAGGAATTTCTTGTCTGGAGGCCATGGCCTGCGGTCTGGTCCCGGTAATCTCCGATTCGGAACTTTCCGCCGCCAAAAGCTTCGCCCTACATGAATACTCTCTCTTCCGGGCGGGAGACGCCCGGTCTTTGGCCGAACGGCTCGATTTTTGGATCGAACATCCGGAATTAAAGGCCGAACTAAGCGTACGTTATGCCCTAAGGGCCGCCGAAATGCGGGTGGGAAGATCTGTCGCCGCCACGGAAGAACTCTACCGCAAGGCCATCAAGGATTACCGTCTCCACGGCAGCCGCCGGCGGGAAGAATCACTCCTCCGGAGAATAACCCACCCGGATGTAAACGAGATCCACGCAGATTATTGGCCGGCCTCCCCCGTAAAAAGGTTGCTTTTTACCCTTTTTACCAATTGTTTGGCGGTTCTGGCCTATATCGTCGATTCCGTTTTCTTCGGCCTGAGAATTGAAGGGCGGAAAAATCTACGCCACCTCAAAGGCGGCGCCGTCACCGTGATAAACCATATCCACCCCATGGACTGCACCATGGTGAAGTTGGCGGTCTTCCCGCGCCGTATCTACTTCACCACTCTGCGCCGGAATTTGGAATTACCGTTTATCGGATGGTTGATTAGATTATGCGGAGCCATTCCTTTACCTACCGAACCCAGAAAACTAATATCTTTCCTTAAACAACTCCAATACGGCCCGAAGAGAGGGGAGTTAATC
>JAAYXC010000269.1 GCA_012516115.1 Bacillota bacterium
ACCATCCATAATAATTCCAAAATGGCGAGGTATTTTTCTTCTTTTTCCTTTGGCAGTGGTCGTCACTCCCCACGGCCATCGCATTAGGTACCGAGAGGCCGCTTTCTGGGCTTAGTTTCGCCGGCGACAGTGGGAATACCTCCTCCGCGGGAGGAGGTCGGAATGGTTTATTGAAAATAGATCCGTCCGCGGGCTTCAAGTGGTAGAGCGGTGGCGAAGGAGGAGTTTAAATAATGGACGGAGCCCGTCTCGCCTTGACCGTGGCCGAGGAAGGTGACGAACCTCGCCGGCCGGCCCATGCGGCCCCGGTATCGGGGGATTGCCGCCACCAACGGACTTATCCATGAGGAGCTCTTGGCCGCCTTAGCCCGGGGGAGGACGGGAAGTGACGAAAGATAAACGGCGAATGGTGGAGGCCGGGTCGGTTTCCAGACGAATCATCCGCCAAGTTCCGAGGAGGGCGAAAGGATGAAAAGAGAGGTCCAGCTGGTCGTCATCGGTGCCGGACCGGGCGGGTACGTGGCCGCCATCCGTGCCGCCCAACGTGGGGTTAAGGTTTGCCTCATCGAACGGGACCGGGTGGGCGGCGTCTGCCTCAACCGCGGCTGCATCCCCACCAAGACCCTGGCGGCCACGGCCGAGTTGTACGCGCGGATGCGGCGGGCCGCCGATTATGGGCTGGTAGCGGAAGGCGTGGGATTTAATCTGGACCGGATCATCCGCCGCAAGGACGAAGTGGTAAAGCGGCTTGCCGGAGGAATAGAATACCTTTTAAAGAGAAATAAGGTAGAATTGCTGAAAGGTACCGCCCGTTTCCTCTCCCCCCGTGAGCTCCTCGTTATCGGGGCAGGGGGCGAGACGGTGGTGGCCGCGGAGCACATCATCATCGCCGCGGGGACGGTGCCGTTCGTCCCCCCGGCCTTCGGCGACGACGGTCGCCTCGTGATCACCAGCGACGAAGCCTTGGACCTAAAGGAGGTACCGACACGGATGGTAATTATAGGCGGCGGAGCGGTGGGTTGTGAGTTTGCCTCCATCTACCGGGCTTTCGGGTCCGAGGTGGCGGTGGTGGAGATGCTCTCGCAGCTTTTGCCCACTTTTGATGCGGAGCTCGGCCGAAGCCTTGCCCTCTCTTTTAAAAAGCGGGGCATCGGGGTCCATACCGGCCGGAGGGTGGAAGGAGTGCAGAAGACGGCCGACGCGGTCGCCGTCCGGCTCGATAATGGAGAGGTCCTCCAAGGCGACGTGCTGCTCGTAGCTATCGGCCGGAAGACCGTGGCCGATGCGCTCGATCTGGCCCGGGCCGGCTTGGTCGCCGATGCGCGGGGCCGTATACCCGTTGATGAAAACTTGCGGACCGCCGTGCCCCATATCTATGCGGTCGGCGATATCAACGACAAGCCTTACGACCTGGCCCACGCCGCCTCCCACCAAGGTCTGGCGGTGGTCGAGACCCTCTTCGGTCCTGGCCGGATTTATAAGGATCAAGCCGTGCCCAGTTGCGTTTTCGCCGATCCCGAGATCGCCTCGGTGGGGCTTTCCTTTGAGGAGGCCACGGCCAAAGGGTTCGTCGTGAAGAGCGGGAAGTTCCCTTATTCGGCAAACGGCCGCGCCCTGGCCATGGGGGAGGCGGAAGGCTTCGGCAAGGTGGTGGTCGAGGAAGAAAGCGGCCGGATTCTGGGGGTACATCTTTTCGGCGCCCACGCGTCGGATCTTGTGGCCGAGGCCACCCTGGCCGTCCGGCACGGGCTTACCGTCGCGGAGCTGGCCGCGACGATCCATGCCCATCCCACCCTGGCGGAGACCCTTCCGGAAGCCGCCGAGGGCGCCTTCGGGTTGAGCATCCATGTCTGAAGGACCGGGAGTCTGCCCTCTTTATTCTTTAGGCCTCGTCCCCTACTCCAAGCCCTTGCCCTTCAACACCGCCTTCACGCCGAGATGGTTGCCGGTGGGGAGAACCGTCTGCTCCTTCTCGAACACCCGCCGGTAATCACCCTCGGCCGGGGGGCCGATCCGGCCAACGTGCTTGCTTCCCCGGCGAGGCTAGCCGAAGAAGGGATCGAGCTCTATCCGGCGGAGCGCGGCGGGGACGTGACCTACCACGGCCCGGGGGAGGTGATCGTCCATCCGATCTTTGACCTTACCCGACATGGACGGGCTCTTCATCTCTTTCTTCGCCGTTACGAAGAAGTGGGCATTCGGGTGCTGGCCCGCTTTAGCCTTCACGGCCGGCGTGGACCCGCGCTACACCGGGGTCTAGAGGAAATGGCGCGGGTTTTCGGTTTGACGATGGTCCGGGGAAGAGGCCGCGTTGGCCAACGTGGGCAAAGGGAAGAAATAAAGGGAAAGGAGGGGTCGCCATGGAACGGGAACCCGCTCGTCTGCCTTCGTGGTTGCGGGTCCGCTCTCCTTTGGGAGAGGCCACCGGGAGGGTGCGGGAAGTCTTAAAGAAATACCACCTTAACACCGTCTGCCAGAGCGCGGCCTGCCCGAATGCCGGCCAGTGCTTCGCCGAGGGCACGGCCACCTTTATGATCCTCGGGCGGGAGTGCACCCGCGATTGCCGCTTCTGCGCGGTCAGGCCGGGCCAACCCGGGCCGCCCAACCCTACCGAACCGGAACGGGTGGCCGCCGCCGCGCGCGAGCTCGGTCTGCGGCATGTGGTGGTTACCTCCGTGACCCGCGACGACCTCCCCGACGGCGGCGCCGGGCATTTCGCCGCCACGATCACCGCCATCCGGGAGGCGGTGCCGGAGGCCACCGTGGAGGTGCTCACGCCGGACTTCGGCGGGGATCCCAAGGCCGTGGCCGCGGTCGTCGCCGCCGGGCCGGATGTCTACAACCATAACCTGGAGACCGTCCCGCGTCTCTATCCTATCGTCCGGCCGGGTGCCGACTACCGGCGTTCCCTTGCCCTTTTGCGGCGGGTAAAAGAACTGCAGCCCGCGATGCGGACCAAGTCAGGGCTCATGGTCGGGCTCGGGGAGACCGAGGAAGAGATCCTGGCGGTATTGGCCGATCTCCGCGCGGCCGGCTGCGAGATGCTCACCATCGGACAGTATCTGCGGCCTTCCCGGGATCACCTGCCGGTGGCGGAGTACGTGCCGCCCGAACGTTTCGCCGCCTGGGCCGAGGAAGCACGGGCCATGGGTTTTAGTTACGCCGCCGCCGGGCCGCTGGTGCGGAGCTCGTATCACGCCGGGGAGGCGATGGGGCTTAAGCGATACGCAACACGTTCTGGTACGGATTAGCCCGGTTTAGGATTTCCTAGACCCGTTGCAACGGAGTCGTTCTCTATTTTGAACGGGATCGAGAGATGTACGGCTACCCCCTGCTTAAGGGGTACGATTCTGAGGCCGTAGGGAGGGCCGTATGCATATCTGAGACGCTGATGAATGTTGGCCAATCCTACACCGTGTCCTTGGTTTCCCAGAGCATAGGTTTCGGAGATCAAGTTCCGGTTGATCTCCTCCAGACGTGCGGGTTCGATACCCGGGCCGTTATCGGAGACACAGATATCGATCTCCTCGCCGATCCTGGTTACGATGACCTTAATGTCCACAGGGTCCAGGGATTTATCGACCCCGTGGACGAAGCAGTTTTCGACGATCGGTTGAAGGCAGAACTTCGGGATTCGAAGGGGTAATAATGAATCGGGAACCGAAAGATCGAAGGTGAATCGAGAGTTATAACGGGCCTCTTGGATCGAGATATATTCCTTCAGATAATCAAGTTCTTCCGCCAGGGTAACCCATTCTTCGTTTTTTCGTGTGGTATACCGGAAGATCCTTGAGAGTGAGCGCAGTATCCGTACGAGTAGTACATTACCGGTCTCTACAGCCAGCCCCGCCAGACAGTCAAAGGTATTGAAGAGGAAATGAGGGTTGATTTGGGCTTGAAGGGCACGGAGCTCGGCGGAACGGGCCAGTTGTTCTAATTGGCGCAGCCGTTTGTTGTGGGTATAGATGTTGGTCACCAATATGGTGGCGATAACCAGAAGCAAGACGAAAGTGAACAGAGGCCCTAACGCTACCCGGTGTACCGAGCCGACCACTTCGCCGGCGGGATATTCGACCACGAGGACCAATCCCAGTGAAGGAATCCGGAGATAGGCGCCGGCGAGTTTTCGCCCCATATGGGTGTATATATCAAAACCTTGTTCTTCATATGGTTTTAAGAGCATAGTACGGATCAAGGGATGATCGCTCGGTTTATTCAGCAAGTTTTTCAAGTTGCCTCGGAAGTAGTGGTAGGGAGAGACGACCAGAACCCCTTCCTCGGAATAGATAGAGACAGGGATGTTGACCCAATTGAAATCTACCCCAAGGCTTTCGGTTAGGGCGCTGTGAAGATCGATCTGAGCCCCGGCGGCCCTTACAATCGCCGCCCCATCAAGAGAAACGCTGATTAATATAGCCAAAGTAGTCAGGCCGGATTCCTCTATAAACAGCCTACCTATCCTAGAGCGGCTGCTTTCTATTAGATAGCCCATTGAACTCTCCGGAATCTTTCCGTTGAGATAATCACGCCACCAAGGAAGCTGCCGGATATAGTCCGGGCGGGTAATCGAAGAGGTAATTAGTCTTCCATCACGATAGGCTACCCAGATGCGGATGATACTCGGGAAGTTATTACGTATAGTATCCATCTCCTGTCGCAGAAGCGACAGATCTTGCGAGAGGGCAGCGGATGACTGAACTAAGCTGTCGAGTTTCAGAGCCGCCCGAAGGAAGAGTTCTTTTAATTGTTGATGACAGAAATTGGTTTGCCACAACAGGCGTTGGGCCATATGCTTCCTTAGTTGGTTGGCCACGTTGATGTAGACTAAGAAACTGCTGGCCGCCGTGGCCACGAGGAGCAAAAAACATCCAATGAGCCAGAGCTTATAGAAGAAGCTTTTGCTATGGGTATATGCGAGGGCAGGTCGTCTCGCCATGACCAATCCTCATCTGGGAAAGAACCGAGGTCCGGTATTTGCTCGGCGTCTGTCCGGTTTCCCGTCTGAATACTCGACCGAAATAAGCGAGATCGGTATACCCGACTCGCGCAGCGATCTCCTTGATCGGTAGATTCGTACGTTCCAGCAGTTCTTTGGCTTTGGCTATGCGGTATCGAGTCACATATTCCAGAAAGGTACAGCCGCAATACTTGGTAAAGCGTGAACTGAGATAGACGGGGTTAACGGAAACGACCTTCGCTACCTGGGCCAGGGTCAACGGATCGGCATAATGTTTTGCGATGTAATCCTTGCTCTGGGTGATGTAAGAGGGTATTTGTCCCTCTTCAGGCTGGTACGTATGTTCTCTTTGTAGTTCGGCGCGGATCTCACCCCGTAGTTTGTCGATTTGTGCTCGATCCCGATCCAGCAGTTCTTTCGCCCGTTTGAGGAGTGAGGCGATATCCTCGGGGAAGACGGGCTTCAAGAGATATTCGAAGACGTTGAGCCTGATGGCCTGCTGGGCATAGGCGAAGTCATCATACCCGGTGACGATGGCCGCGTACCCGTCCCAGCCGGCCGCACGCATTTTTTCCAACAGAACCAGACCATCTATGACCGGCATCTTGATATCGGTGATCACCAAATCGGGTTTTGCCATCTGGAAATAAAAAAGGGCATCCTCCGCGCCGAGTGCCTTGATCATAACATGGAAATCGTCTCCGGCGAGGTTCACGTAGCTTACCAACCTATCGAGGGGCGCCGGTTCATCATCGACGATCATCAATTGGTACAAGACGATCCCTTCCGTCGGAAGAGCGCTTGCTTCGATTCGATCTTAACACGACCCGGGAGCCCTTTCAATACCGAGCGTGCCGGGTTAGACACTGTTGTTAAGAATGTCCTAAAGATGCTTAAGGATGACCATACCCACGCCAGACGGCTTTTGGCTATAATCAAATTAGCGCGCAGATTGGTCATGAAAGGAGGAGGATAAAAAAATAAATTTTTGTATGTTGCTAAATTCTTTGAATTCAATGATGAGTTGAGTATCACGTCAACCACGATCGAAATCAAGGTCAGGAGGAGGATAGGGAGTGTTTAAGAGGAGTCTCTTGATGTTCACGATTTGCCTTTTTGGGGTAGTCATGTCTTTTGCTGCCTTGGTTTCTGCGGAAGAAGTGGTGACCATTCAATACGCTTTCTGGGGTAACCCCGCAGCGATCGGTGTGGAGAAGGATATTATCGAAGAGTTTGAGAGGACCCACCCAACGATCAAGGTTAACCCAATCGTGGCACCCTATCCCGAGTACCATTCCAAGCTTCTAACACTGATCGCTGGGAAACAGGCCCCGGATGTAATGAGGGTAGATTCCTACTACTTCGCCGATTTTGCAAAAGCCAAGGCACTTATGGATATCACCTCGTTGATTAAACGGGATAATCTTCCGATGGAAAAATACTATCCAGCCGGGTTGTTGGATGTCAAAAAGGGCAACCGTTATTATGGCCTACCGTGGAGTACGGCGCCGCTCTATGTGGCTATAAATCTTAAGATGTTCAAAGAGGCAGGCATTCCTATTCCTTCTATAGATTGGAAATATGATGAATTTTTGAAGATCATGCGGCAACTCAGCAAAAGGGAGGGCGCTTATCGGCAATACGGCTATGCGTTGTATGCAGGGTCCATCTCCTACATATTGCCCTTCGTCTGGGGGAATGGCGGCGATCTCTTCGACAAGAGCCGCAGGAAATTTACCTTGAATAATCCCCCAGCAGTCCAAAGGATTCAGGAAGTAGCCGATTTAATCAAGGAAGGTGTTATCGCGGACCCGGCCAATTTCCCCTCAAACGATGTCGTAGTTCGATGGATAGCCAATAACCAAGTGGCCATGGCGATGGTTACAATGATAGAGATTCTCAGCCTCCAACAGATACAAGGGGTAGAATTCGAGGTCCTCCCGTTCCCGGGGACTGCTAAGTACCCCAACGTAACCATTTACAAATCGAACGTGGTGGGTTTGAGTGCCACGATCAAGGATAAGAAGAAGAAGGAGGCCGCCTGGACTTTTCTGAAGTTCTTGCGTGCCCCGGGAGAACGCGGCGAGGTCCTGTACATGAAGGCCAAGAGGATGCCACCAACTTGTGATGATCCGGAACTTTGGAAAATATTTACAGATCTTTCCAAACCACCAAGAATGATTGTGGAAGTCACCAATGCAATCGCCAATAAATATGCACACCTGTTGCCATTGCGTTCTGGTTGGCTCGAGGTGGAAGGGGTACTCTTGCCACAGCTCCAGAGAATCTATAGCGGCCAGGTGAGTGCACAACAAGGTTTGAACGAAATCGCGCCGAAGATCCAAGAGATCTTGGACAGAACCAACTGATGCTCCGAGTAAAGCGAGGATGCCAAAGGGGCAGGAAAAGCCCTGTCCCTTTGGAACCTAGTTCCGAAATGAAAAGGCGGTGTGCAGTGTGGTTGCCATGGGGAGAGGATGGATGCGCTCTACCAAGAGGAAGATCAGAGAGGCCATGGCGGGGTATATCTTCCTGATGCCCAATTTCGTAGGATTCATAATCTTTCTTGTTTTTCCGGTGATAGGGTCATTTTTACTCAGTTTTGCTAATTGGAATCTAATTACATCCCCTTCTGCCGCCGGTATTGGGAATTATCGTGAATTAGTTTATGATCAACTGTATCGCCAGGCTTTATGGAATACAGCTTACTTCTCATTAGTTAGTGTATTTTTTAGTATTGCCATTGCACTTTTTATTGCTGTGTTATTAAATGAAAAATTGCGCGGAGTAACTTTTTTTCGGACGGCACTGTTTTTCCCTACTGTTTATTCCACTGTAGCCGTAGCCTTAATCTGGCAGTGGATCTTCGATTACCGAATGGGTTTGATGAATCACCTTTGCAGCCTCTTGAAACTGGGGCCTTACCCTTGGCTTATCTCACCTGCATGGGCCATGCCTAGTGTGATCATCGTAGCGGTCTGGAAAAACATTGGATATAACATGGTGATCTTCCTCGCCGCCTTGCAGGGAGTACCAAAGGAATTGTACGAAGCGGCTTTGATCGACGGCGCTAACAACTGGCAAAGATTCTGGCGCGTAACTTGGCCGATGATCTCCCCGGCGACTTTCTTCGTCACCATAACCTCAATCATCTCCTCTTTCCAAGGCTTTGACGTGACCACAGTGATGACAGGCGGGGGTCCGGCGAATGCTACTACTACCTTGGTCATGCTTATCTATAAATACGCCTTTCAGTTCTTTAGGATGGGTTATGCTTCCGCTATCGCCTATACACTCTTCGCTATTGTACTTTTGTTAACTATTTTGCAGGTAATTTTTTCTAAAAGGTGGGTTCATTATTAGTTATTTGATTCGTCCATGTTTTAAGGGGGGTTGAGAATGGCACTCCTTCAGACAGAGTATTACTCATCACATGAGCGGTGGCAGCAACGGCATTCGTTACGATATTTCTTGCTCTGGCGGTTTTTCGTTTATGCCATTCTGATCTGTACCGCCATGATAGTATTAATTCCTTTAATCTGGTCGGTTATTACTTCGTTTAAATCGTACACCGAGATATTCATTAACCCCTACAAATTTTTACCGGAAAAATGGGTATGGAAAAATTTTGCTGATATATTTCAAGCTATGCCGTTTCATTTGTATTTTATCAATACTCTGAAGATCAGTACAGCCTGTGTGCTTGGCACTCTTGCCACATCGGCATTAGCAGGCTATGCTTTTGCACGCTTACAATTCCCCGGACGCGATTACCTCTTCTTGGGGTATTTGGCCACCATGATGATCCCGAGACAGATCACGCTGGTGCCCACCTTCATCCTCATGCGATGGTTGGGATTGCTCGATCAACACGCAGCCTTGATCTTGCCCGGTTTGTTCAGCGCCTATGGTACGTTTCTATTGCGCCAATTCTTCCTCACCATTCCGTATGAACTGGAAGAGGCGGCTATTATCGATGGATGCGGTTATTTCAGGAGATTCCTTACAATCATCCTTCCTCTCAGCAAACCTGCCCTGGCGACGCTGGGTATCTTCACCCTCATGACCTCCTGGAACGACTATCTTTATCCGCTAGTCTTCTTGAATAGCGAGAAAAAACGGACCTTAGTCCTGGGGTTGGCCGTTTTTCGCGGAGATGTAGATATCCAGTGGAACCTGCTTATGGCAGCCGTGGTGATGGCGAGCGCCCCGCTTATTATCGCTTTCCTAGCAGCACAACGTTTCTTTGTCGAAGGGATCGCCACTGGCGGGTTGAAAGGCTAATAAATTCCATGAGCCTATTCTGCGTGTCCCTGCCGCCGGCGGCCTGAATACCGTCGCTATATCCAAGAAAGCCATCCTGGCTGCGGGGAAATTTAATTTCGTTCCTAGGGCCGAAGATCCTTACCAAGGTGTAGCGCTAGATTTTTAACTTGCCATCGATTTAAGTGAACAATTTTAGGAGGAGTAAACATGAAGATATCAATTATTGGCGCAGGAAGTGTTCGATATTCTTTACAATTAATTGGTGATATTGCAAAATCAACAAATTTATCAGATTCTTTTATTTCTCTAATGGATATTAATGAAGAAA
>JAAYXC010000002.1 GCA_012516115.1 Bacillota bacterium
GTCATGAGTTGCTCGCATTGCCCCGAATCCAGAGTATCTCCCACTACCGGCGTCCCGCCACCCCCACGGCCGCATCCTATGAGGGCGAGAACGAGAATCGCCACGAGGAACCCAAAAACCGCTCTCTTCATTTTCCAACCTCCTCATAAAATTGTTAATTTCATTTTACCATAGTGGATCATTTGGCACAAGATACCTTCAATGTTAGGTCGACACAGGTCTTATTTGTATAGGAACGGTTTCCGCAGGTTGGCTATCTATCTAACCGCTGGTAGATTCGTTTTCCAAGAGAAAGACATGGATTATCCTTTCCGTCGTATTCTGCCGCACATCTGGTCATTAAAACTGAGTCCAGGGGACAAGCTTGATGTGGATTGAAGGTCTTTCCTCCGAAAAGCCCTCTGGTGGCTCTCGCGGTTGAGGCAGGAAAAAAACTAGCCCGGGACCAAGCGGCCCCGAGCCTTGAATTTTGATGTCCGGCGGGGCGAACCCTATCAAGCCGACATGCGGCACCGGACGGATGGATAGGCACGAACAGCCTGCTGTTACACCAAGTTCGTCTTTGTTGCTTTTTCTTCATGGCAAGACCTTTAAAGACCTTTTGCGTTTGGTTTACTCTTCCTTCCGGCTCGGTGTAGAATATAATAATTGGTGTTTCCGGGAGGGCTTTGCGGGCGGAAGACAAGGAGAATTGTCTTCTTAGCACAGGAATTCCCCCGAGGACGAGAGCCTTGCCAGTCGGTCTCTGCCAGATAAGGGGAAGTGAACCGCACAGGACATCCTGGACGAGATCGCGAGACGCATCAAGGAACATTTCGACCAGGACGGTTATCCTCTTCGGTTCCCATGCCCGGGGCACGGCGGGGCCGGATAGCGAGCTCGATCTGTTAATCGTGATGTAGGACCCCCGCGATCCTTTCCGGCCCTCCTTCCTGCCGCGCGGGGCCTTCTCTCTTGACCGTGCGGCGCGTGACGGTCTACGATCGAATCAGGGGAAATTTGGAAGAAGCGAGACCTTCCCCGAGAAGCGGTGGCCAATCCATGGAGGCGAAAAATAACACGGCTGGGGGTGAGGGAGAAAAAAGTTCCTCGTCAAGAAGGATTTTTCGGGGACGCATTGAATAATGAGATATGGTTGCGGATGGATGGATATTCTTTTGCCTTGCTCCACAAGCCCGCTGGGCTTTTACATAGAGCCGGAAGCCCTGTAACGGGGACTGTGTGAAGAAAGGAGGTGAACCCGGAAACTTTTTGCTTTCCAATCCTTAAGGCGGGTTCCGACGGCGCGGAAACGAAACAGGGAGAGTTTCCACGGTCCGTCCCCGCCGAGGCTCTAAGGAAAGAAAAAAAGTCAAAGGGGGATCACGATGAAAAAGCTTCTTGCGATCTTTGCGGGTCTCGTTCTCGTCCTCGGTTTCGCCAGCATGACCCTGGCCGCCAGCGAGAGCTTTACCGGCAGCGTCGAGGTGACCTGGAGCGACGGTAATCTGGATGATAATACGGGCGCTGTGTTTGGCGCCTCCAGGGGTGCCGTCATCTCGGTGGACTACGCCAAGGACTTCTCCGAGACCGCCAGCGCCGGTTTGAAGGTCAAGATCGATTACAACGATCATAATACAGTCCCTGATGTCACCGATGATACTGACACAGTATCTCCTAAAGGCTATCCCAACTTCGACGGCGCCGGCTGGATCAAGGTCAAGACCGACTTCGCCGACTTCACCGCCTGGACGGCCATCAAGGGCGCGGCCGGCAAGGACATCACCACCGGCGACATCGACGAGTACCCCGGCCTCCAGGTCGACCTGAAGGCCGTCGAGGGCCTGAGCGCTAGCCTTATTCTCAACAACAAACAAGTTGGCACAGATGCGCTTTACGACTTCGTCGTCAAAGGTTCTTATACCATGGAAGGCCTGACCGTCGGTGGCGGTTACTCCAGTAATCCTTCAGACGCGGATAATTCCGTCACCGCCTTCGACGTCTTCGGTTCCTACGCGCTCGAGGACCTCGGCCTGACCGTCGGCGCCGAGTACGCCAGCCGGACGGCCCGGTCGTATGATCCAGTTGGTGATGCAACTGCTTATACCTATAACGATACTGGTTCTGCTTACCTCCTCAAGGCCGGCTTCACCGGTATCGAGGGCCTGACCGTCAACGCCAGCTACGAGGGGAAGGACGATCTCTACGGTGCGACTCTCGGCAGCGGCGATTACCCCGATCCGCAGGACTTCACCGCGGCTGACCTCTTCAAGGCTGCCAGCGGCCTTGAGATCTCCAAGTTCGCGGCCGACGCCACCTACCAGTTGACCGAGCAGCTCAGCGTCAACGGTCTCGTCCAGTACGTGGCCGCCGGCGATAAGAACGCGACCTACTTCAAGGTCGGCGCGACCTTCGCCGTCAACGAGGCCCTGTCGGTCAGCGGTTCCTATGCCAGCCTGCAGGACAAGGACGATGTTGTCGGGCTGGTGGCCATCAATAAGTCCGTGGCGGACGAGTCTCTCCTGGTCGCCAGCGCCTCCTACACCTTCGCCCCCGGCGTGGTCGGCTCTTTCGAGTACAAGATCTACGACGGCGACTACAAGAACAGCTCTTACACCGCGAAGATCACCGCCACGTTCTAATCCGCGAAACAAAACAAGAGAAAGGCTCCGGACGACCTCCGGGGCCTTTCTTTATGCGCGCGAGGCGGCGACTTCCACTTTCTCCATGGTTGACATGCCTTGGTTCCGCATGGTAACGTTGAGAGGCGAAAGGGTGATCGCGCATGTGGAGGAAGATTATCGTCTTCGTTTTATTCGTGCTACCTTTGACCATCGCCCCGGCCCTGGCCGACCGGGCGGCGGCGGAGAAGCACTACCGGGCCGCGTTGGAGTTGAGCAAGACCGATATCGGGAAGGCCGAGGCCGAGTTCCGGGCGGCCATCGCCGAGGACGGGAAGTACGTCCCGGCCCTCCTCGGCCTGGCCAGGCTGCTCCTCGAAGCCAAGGGTGAACCGGCCGAGGCGGTCGTCTATCTCGACCGGGCGCTGGCCCAAGACGCCGAGAACTTCGAGGCGCACCTGATGAAGGGCGTCTGCCTCCTGCGGATCGGCGGGAAGGATCCTCTGGCCGAGGCCCTTGAATCTTTCAAAGAAGCCGTCAGGATTCAGCCCGACTCCCCGGCGGCCCACCGCCTTTTGGCCTTGACCCACGCCGCCCTGGGCGAGGCGGAGGAGGCCAGGAAGGAATACGAGACCGCGGTGAGACTTGCGCCCGACGACGCCCAGGTCCGGTTCGAACTGGGGATGCTCCTGGTGAACATGGGCCGGCCGGCGGAGGCCGTCCCTTACCTGGAGAAGGCGGCGGCCCTCGGCCCCAAGGCCCCGGAATACCCCTGGGCGTTGGGGATGACCTATAAAAAGATGAAGAAATACGCCGAGGCCATCGCCACCCTCGAGAAGGCCGCCACGCTCGCCACAGGCCGCATGAAGGCGGGCATCCTCTCCGACCTCGGGACGGTCCATGCGGAGAAGAAGGACTACAAATCGGCCATCGCATGCTATGAGAGGGCCCTCAAAGAGTCGCCGGAGTTCGCGCCGGCCCACTACAACCTGGCCTGCGCCTACGCCCGGCAGGGGAAGGTCGCGGAGGCGATCAAGGCTTTGGCGAAGGCCATCGAGCTCGATCCCGGCTTCCGGGAGCTGGCGAAGAAAGATCCGGACTTCGACCCGATCGGGGACGATAAGAAGTTCAAGGAGTTGTTGGAGGAGAAATAGAGACTCCATCGTTGTTTCAGGGATAAAGGGGCGAAGGTCAAAGATTACCGCGTCCCTTTTCTTTTTTCGTCTCCCGATGGTATAATCGGATCGAACCAGGCAGAGATATTGGAAGGAGTGTGCTTTCTTGGTCAATCTCGATGACGGACGCCTCTACGAGGAACTCGATCCGCAGGGCATGGGAGCGCGGATCGAGGATTTCCCGGCCCAGGTGGAGGAGGCCTGGCGGATCGGCCTTACGGCCCGGGTGCCGTCCGATTACGCCGAGGTCGACCAGATCGTCGTCCAGGGCATGGGCGGGTCGGCCGTGGGTGGAGACCTCCTCGGCGCGCTTTATGCGGCGAAGCTTAAGGTGCCGTATCTGGTCGTGCGCGACTACGCGCTCCCCGGTTTCGCCTGGCCCCGGACGCTCTTTATCGCCTCGAGTTATTCGGGGAACACCGAAGAGACGCTGAGCGGGTACGAGCAGGCCAAAGAGAGGGGCTGCAAGATCCTGGCCGCCACCAGCGGCGGCAAGCTCGCCGCCTGGGCGGGGCGGGCCGGTTTTCCGCATATCGCCATTCCCGCCGGATACATGCCCCGGGCCGCCTTGGGCTATTCCTTCTTCCCGTTGCTCGCCGCCCTGGGCCGTCTCGGGCTTTTGCCCGATGCTTCGTTCGAAGTGGAAGAGACCGTCGCCGTCTTAAAAGAAGGGGTTGGCCGTCTCGGCCGGCGGGTCCCGACGGCGGAGAACCCGGCCAAGGAGATCGCCCGCTGGTTTTACGGGGCTTACCCGCTCGTCTATGCCGCCGGAAGCTGGCCGGGGGTCGTGGCCATGCGCTGGAAGACCCAGATCAACGAGAACGCGAAGAACCTGGCCTTCTGGAACGTCCTGCCGGAACTCAACCATAACGAGACCGTGGGCTACGAGGCGCCGGCGGAACTCATCGGGAAGATCCGCGTCCTTTTCCTCCTGACCGGGGAGGAAGGTCCGCGCCAGGCCAAGCGGATCGAGGTCACCCGGGGGATCGTCGATCGCGCCGGGGCCGAGACGCGGACGCTCGCCGCCACGGGCCGTTCCCCCCTCGCCAGGATGATGAGCCTCATCCAGTACGGCGATTTCGTCAGTTTGTATCTGGCCATGCTGAACGGCGTCGACCCCACGCCGGTAAAGGTCATCGACCTCCTCAAGGGCGAGCTGGCGAAGTTGGATGGATGACCTCCTGCGGCGGGTTAAAACCCGCCGCTACAACGGGGGGAAGGGCCTGAAGGCCCTGGGAAACGGATTTTTCGTGTCAGCCCGATAGGGCTTCCCATGTTTTGTAGCGGGGGTCTTCAGGCCCCCGCGCGGTGAGGAGGACGGCATTTGTATCTTGAAGAGTTCGCCAAGGCGGTAGAGATCGTTACGGCGGCCGCCAAAAAGGTCTACGGCCGGCGTTTGGTGGCCTTGGCCGTCTTCGGCTCCGTGGCGCGTGGCACCCCCCGGCCGGATTCGGATATCGACCTTTTGGTCGTGGCCGAGGACCTGCCCCGCGGCCGTTTAAAGAGGATGGAGGAGTTTTCCCGGGTGGAGGAGATCGTCCGGCGGCTTACCGCCGGATTCCGGTACGTTAAACCGGACCTTTCTCCGGTAATAAAAGAACCGGCGGAGGTATATGAGGGGAGCCTGCTCTTTCTCGACCTGGTGGAAGATGTTAAGATCTGTTTCGACCGGGACGGTTTCCTCGCCTGCTACCTGGCGGAGCTTAAGGAGCGGCTGGAGCGGATGGGCGCGCGGCGGGTCTACCGCAAGGGCGCCTGGTATTGGGTCTTAAAACCGGACTACTGGCCGGGCGAGGTGTTCGAGATATGACCAATATCACCCTGGCCCAGAGCTATTTGGAGAAGGCCACCAAGCGTCTAAAGATCCTGCCGGTTCTCCTGGCGGAGAAGGCGTATTCGGACGTCATCCGGGAGGCCCAGGAGATCGTGGAACTGGCCTTAAAAGGGATCCTCCGGGCCATCGGCGTGGAGCCGCCCAAGCAGCACGATGTGGGATATCTGTTGCTGGAGTTCAAAGAGCGCCTACCCGTTGAGGTCCGGGCGGAGACGGAGAGGATGGCCGGGATCTCCAAATGGCTGCGAAAAGAACGCGAATTCGCCTTTTACGGGGACGTCGATTTCATTCCCACGGAGGAATACACGGAAGAAGAGGCCGTGCGGGCAATGGACGATGCCGGGCTGGTGGTGGAGATGGCGACCAGGGTCATCCCGCCGCGCGGGGGCTGACCCCTATCAGGGGAAGGGCCGTCCGGCCGACGGTTTTAGCGTTTTCCTCTTGCGGCGGGTTGAAACCCGCCGCGAAGGAATCATTTTCCGCACGGAGGAGAAAGGCGATGCACGATCTGACCATCGGCGGCGAGCTCGGCGGGACGAAGAGCGCCGCCATCCTGTTGGACGGCGCCGGGAATATCTTAAACGAGTTCCGTTGCCCCACCGAGGCCGAGCGGGGCCGGGAGGCGGTGCTCGAAAACATCGTCGCGGCCGCGCGCGCCGTGGCGGGCGAAGACTTCGGCCGCGTGGCCGCGGTGGGGCTGGGGGCGCCGGGTCCCTTGAACAGGCGGGAAGGGCTCATCTACCAGGCGCCGAACCTGGGGTGGCAGAACGTGCCCATCGTCCGGCTGCTCCAGGAAAAACTGGGCCGCCCCGTCTTCCTCGAGAACGACGCCAACGCCGCCGGCTTCGGCGAATGGGCCCTCGGCGCCGGCCGGGGGACGAAGGATATGATCTATCTCACGGTTAGCACCGGCATCGGCGGGGGTCTCATCCTCGGCGGCCGCATCCACCACGGCCGCGACGACAGCGCGGGGGAGGTCGGCCATACGATCGTTTTACCGGACGGCCCGCTTTGCGGCTGCGGTCGGCGGGGCTGCTGGGAGGCCCTGGCCTCCGGGACGGCCATCGCCCGGGCCGCGGCGGAGGCCTTGAAAGGGGGCCGGGAAAGCAGGATCCGCGAGCTTGCCGGGGGGGATCCGGCGGCGGTGGATGCCGCCATGGTCGCCCGGGCCGCCCGCGAGGGGGATGCCCTGGCGCGGGAGGTGTTGGATCGGGCTTTTTATTATCTGGCGCTGGGGATCGTGAACCTCATCCATCTCCTCAACCCCGAGGCCGTGGTCATCTGCGGAGGGGTGTCCAAGATGTGCGATGAACTCTTTATCCCCGTCCGGCGCATGGTGGCGGAATGGGCTTATGCCGCCATGGTCCGCGATCTTCCCATCGTCCCGGCCGCCCTGGGCGACCGGGCGGGGGTCATCGGGGCGGCGATGGTGGCCCGCGCGATCCTGCGGGATTGAGTGCTTTACGATGACGGCACGGCTATGGCCGCCCGGCGGGGCGGTCATATTTTCATCTTGAACATAAATGGGCAACCGTCCCTCTTCCGGAATCTATGTTTATATATTGACATATCGTTCATCGGTTGGTATAATGAACTCAGTTATTTTCAAAGTGAATAAAAGTGAGGTTTTCCGATGCGGCGTCAACGGCAGTCGTTGAGCAGCACAAAGCTCCTCCGTTCGGCCAATGCGGTGGCGGTCCTCCGGACCCTTTATACGGAAGGGAAGTGTTCGCGGATCCGGCTGACCCGGCTCACCAGGATGAGTCCGGCCACCATCACCAGGATCACCGCCGAGCTCGGCGCCCAGGGGTTCATCTCCGAGTCGGGGGTGGAGGCCTCCAAAGGCGGGCGCCGGGCGGTCGTCCTCGCGCTCAATTACGGTCGGATCTTTATTGTCGGGATCTCGATCCTGCGGGACCGGGTGGATCTCGCCCTTTCCGACCTGCGCGGTGAATTCATCCACCGGCGGAGCTTCTATCCTTACGCCCTTGAACCTTCCCTGATGATTAAGGAGATCGCCGTAGAGTTTGACGCGCTCATCGCGGAGAAGGAAGTGGCCAAGGAGCGCATTCTCGGCGTGGGGATCGCCATCTCGGGGATCGTGGACAGCGTAAACGGCGTCCTCCTCCGTTCCACCAACCTGGGTTGGCGGGAGGTGGCCATCGCCCGGAAACTGGAGGAGATTCTAGGCCTGCCCATTGTGGTGGAAAACGACGCCAACGCGGCCGCCCTGGCCGAGCTTTGGTTCGGCCACGGGAAAAGCGCCGCCTCGCTCCTTTATCTCAAGACCGACCGGGGGGGCGGCGCGGGTATCGTCTACGACCGGAACCTTTTGGCCGGGGTACGCGGGATGGCCGGCGAGAGCGGTCATGTACCCGTCATCCGGCCGGGCCGGCCCTGCCGCTGCGGCCGGAGCGGATGTCTTGAGACCTATCTTTACCTGCCCGATGTCCTGCGACGTTACGAGGAGGCCACGGGCCGAAAACCCGGAGGCGAGGAACTCTTCCTTTGGGCCGCCGGAGGGGATGCCACGGCGCGGCTGCTCGTCGACGAAGCGGCCGAGGCCCTGGCCATGGCCGTCTCCATGGCCGCCGGGCTGCTCGACCTGGATGTGGTGGTCATCGGCGGGATCTGGGGAAGACAGGGCCAGGGCTTTCTTTCCCACGTAGAACGGCGTTATCAGGAGGTTCTGGATGGCTGCGTACTGCAAAAGGACTTCGCCGTGGTCGGTTCCAGCCTAGGGGACGAGTCGGACATTCTCGGTGCGGTGGGTCTGGTCATCAACCGCTGGCTGACGCCGCCCATTCAGTCCTCCGGGGTGGGAGACCTCCTGGCGCGGACGAAGGCCTTGGCCGCAGAGGAATAAACCGATTTCGAAGGACCTCACTTCCCGATCCATCTCCGACCCGGAGAGGGATGGTCGAAGGCCGAAGGTGGGGTCGATCCGGAATAAAAACGGTGCTTTTGCTAGGCGCGGAGCAAAGGAGAGAAAATAATGCGATTTGACCAACTAGACTTACTTATCGGCCGTCTCTTCATCATCGGTTTTAACGGTCGTTCCCCCGAAGAAGACTTCCTCCCCCGTTACCGACAGCTCCCCGCCGGCGGCGTCATCCTTTTCGCCCGTAATCTCGGCGGGGTCGAGGAGATCAAGGCCCTCACCGCCGCCGTCGAAGCGGCGGGAAAAGAAGTCCATGGCTTCTCTCTCTTTATCGCCGTGGATCAGGAGGGCGGCAACCTTTCGCCCCTCAGAGGTCGAGTGACCTCTTTGCCCGGGAACATGGGCTTGGCCGCCACCGGCGATCCGGCGGCCGCTTACTATGCCGGCCGGAGGACGGCGGTTGAGCTGCGGGGTCTCGGCTTTAACCTCGTCTTCGCGCCGGTACTGGACCTGGCCGCGAACCCGGCGAACCCGGTCATCGGAGCGCGCGCCTTCAGCGACGATCCGGAGACCGTGGCCACCTTCGGACGGGCCCTGGCCAGCGGTTTGGTAGACGGAGGGATCCTCTTTACGGCCAAGCATTTTCCGGGCCACGGGAGCTGCCGGGAAGACTCCCATATCACCCTGCCCCTTTGCAGCACGACACGGGAGTCATTATGGCAAAGGGATCTTCTGCCCTTCAGGAAAGTCTTGGACCTGTCCGGCGCTTCGGTCATGACCGCTCACGTCCGTTACAGCGGCCTTGACCCCGAGAATCCCGCCACGATCTCCCCGCGGATTCTGCAGGATCTCCTCCGGGGCGAGATGGGGTTCGACGGCGTGGTGATCACCGATGACCTGGAAATGGAGGCCATCCGGAGCCGGCATTCCCCGGCCGAGGCGGCGGTGAGGGCGCTGGCGGCCGGCGCCGACCTCGTCCTGGTCTGCCACACGTTCGCGGACCAGCTGGCCGCTTTCGCCGCGGTGAAGCTGGCGGTCAAAGAAGGCCGCCTCTCTATGGCGCGGATCCAGGAGGCAGCGGCGCGGGTGGCGCGATGGAGGGAGAAGAGCGGCATGGAACCGGTGGAGGATGACTGGGAGCGCCACTGGGATCCATCCATCCTGGCCGAGAAGGTGATCACCCTCCTCGGCGAAGCCGGGAGTTGGCCTTTCGACCACAGTCCTCTGGCGGTCGTCGATCCGGCCTATCGGGCGGTGACCCCGGCCGAGGACGTAGGGGAGATCGAGCCTTTCTTCGCCACCATGGGAGAGATCGGCGTGCCCTTTGCCCGGTTTAATTGCCAGGCGGACCCCGGACCGGAGGAGATCGCCTCCTTGGTGGAAACCATTCGGAGCGGGGGTTACCGGCGTATCGTCTTGATTCTCCGTCACGCCGCCCATTATCCAGGCCAGCGGTTGCTCGCCGTCCGGCTGGCCGAGGCCGGTCGATTGCTCCTGGTGAGCCTCGGCGACCCGCGGGAGACGCCCATCGTGGGCAGGGAGTTCCCGGCGCTCTGTGCCTACAGCAGCGAACCGCCGGTCCTGGTCGCCCTGGCCCGTGCGCTAGGTGGGGAATTAACGCCCACGGGGCGCTTACCCGTCCGTCTTGCGCCCGTTGCCGAGGCGAGCGTTTAACGTGGATTTCGAAGGTAGAGGCCAGTGACAAACATTCAACCTCACCTCTCTCACCACCGACTCGGAGAGGGGGGTGGTTGAAAGCCGGAGGTGAGGTCATCCCAGCGGGTGTGAGCTAGGGTTGGCTTCCCCACCTGAAAAAGAAAAACGAGGAGGATGAGACCGATGGATCTTACCCGGCTTGCCGCGCTGGCACGGCCGAAGATATATCTCCACCTCTCGATCCGGATTTCCGGCCGGCCGTTCTGGCCCATCGCGCCTTTCGCCGAGCCGTCCGGGCCACGGGCAAGGCCGTGCCGATGGCCGTGGCCCTGGAGCGGGCCGACGGACAGACGAGCGTATTCCGTACGGAGATCGGGCCGGCCGAAGAAGGGTGGACGGAACTCAACCTGGCCTATCTGGAACGGCTTACGAAGTTCCTCCTCTGGCAGAAGCCCGGTCGTAGGGGGTCCGGCCGCCATCGGAGAGGCCCTGGCCGCGATCTATTCCCCCGACGGCGAGAGAGCCTTCGACGCGGCCTTTATGGCGCGCGTATACGAGCGGCCGTTCACGGTGGAGACGACCGCCGTCGAGCGGATGCCCGTCGAGCGCGAGACGACCTCGCCCCTGGGAGGCCATCTCGAGGGCTGCCGGACCGGTTTCGACCTCGGTGCCAGCGATCGCAAAGTGGCGGCCGTCGTCGAGGGCAAGGTCGTCTTCGGCGAAGAGGTGATCTGGCACCCCAAATTCCAGGCCGATCCCAGCTATCACTACCATCGGATCCAGGCCGCCCTTCACCACGCCGCCTCTTTCCTCCCGCGGGTCGACGCCATCGGCGGGAGTGCGGCCGGGGTTTACGTCGAAAACCGGGTCATGGCGGGCTCGCTCTTCCGGGCGGTGCCGGAGGATCGCTTCGCTGCGGAGGTAACGGACTTATTCGTCCACCTGGGGCGGGAGTGGGGCGTGCCGCTTGGTCGTAATCAACGACGGCAAAGTCACGGTCCTGGCCGGGGCCATGGCCGTGGGTGAGCGGAATCTCCTGGTATCGCCATGGGGTCTAGCGAGGCCGCCGGCTACGTAACGGCCGAGGACAGGATCACCAGCTGGCTCAACGAGCTGGCCTTCGCTCCGGTCGACTACAATGCTATGGCGCCGCGCGAGATGAGTGGTCGGGCGACCGTGGCTGCGGGGTACAGTATTTTTCGCAGGAAGCGGTCATCCGTTGGCCGCGGCCGCCGGCTTGCCGCTGGCTGAGGAGGCCACCCCGGCAGAAAAGCTAAAAGCGGTCCAAGACCGGCTGGCGGAAGGCGATGGGCGGGCGGTAAAGATCTTCACCACCATCGGTTGTTATCTGGGGGTATGCCGTGGCCCATTATGCCGAGTTCTACGATCTCCGGCACGTCCTCATCCTCGGCCGCGTCACCTCGGGCGAGGGAGGCCGGATCGTCCAGGCCGGGGCGGAAAAGGTCTTAAAAGAAGAGTTCCCGGAGCTTGCCATCGGCCTTCATCTGCCGGAAGAGGAGGCCGAACGCCGCGTGGGTCAGGCCATCGCCGCGGGCAAGCCTGCCGGAGATCGGAAAGAAGGTGGAATGAAGATGCGATTTTCCAATCCTTCGGCCGAGATCTTCGTCCCGGACGCCCGTTCCATCGAGGAGGCCTTGGGCCGGACGACCCACCTGGCCGTGGCCGCCCACCAAGACGACGTGGAGATCATGGCCTTCCACGGTATCCTCGAGTGCTTCGGCCGGGAGGACCGTGGTTTCGCGGCCGTGGTGGTGACGGATGGCCGCGGAAGTCCGCGGGATGGGATTTACGCCGATTACACGGATGAACAGATGCGCGAGGTCCGCCGGCGGGAGCAGAAGAAGGCCGCGGTGGTGGGAGAATATGCCGCCCTGGTTCTGCTAGACCATCCGAGTGGTATCGTCAAGGACCCGGCTGCCCGGGAGCCCCTGGAGGACCTCAAGGAGGTCTTCATGGCCACCGCGCCGAGGATCGTCTACACCCATAACCTTGCCGATAAACACGATACCCATGTGGCGGTGGCCATCCGGACCATCCGGGCCCTGCGCGAGTTACCACCGGAGAAAAGGCCGGAGAAGGTCTTAGGATGCGAAGTCTGGCGCGATCTCGACTGGATGCCGGACGAAGACAAAGTGGCCCTGCGGGTCGATGGCCGGGATAATCTGGCCGCGGCCCTGCTGGGCGTCTTTGATTCGCAGATCTGTGGCGGTAAGCGCTACGACCTAGCCACCCTGGGCCGGCGCCGGGCCCATGCCACCTATCATGCCACCCATGGGGTGGATGAGGTGGAGGGTCTGACCTTGGCCATGGATCTGACGCCGCTCATCCGGGCGCCGGAGGAGAGCATCCGAGGTTATGTGGTCTCTTTTATCCAGCGGTTTGCGGCCGAAGTGGAGGAACGCCTGCGGCGGCTGGACGTCGAATGACCACCGGCGGGAGGAATTCCATATGTCGTATATGCTGGCCGAGATCAAGGAGCAGCCCGAGATTTTGGCCCGGCTCGGCCGGGAGGCCGCGCGGGAAACGGAAGAACTGGCCCGAAGAATCCATGAAGAGGGAACGGAGTTCATCGTCTTTGCCGCCCGGGGGACCTCGGACCACGCGGCCGTCTTTGGCCAGTATCTCTTCTCGTACCTGACCGGTATCCCGGTGGCCCTGGCCACCCCGTCGCTCGTCACCATCTACCGGCGCCCTCTTCGCCTGCGCAAAACGCTCGTCATCGGCATCTCCCAATCGGGCGCCGCGGCGGATGTGGCCGAGTACCTGGCGGCGGCACGAAAGGCGGGCGCCGTGACCGCGCTCATTACCAATAATCCCGCTTCTTCCATGGCCACCGGAGTGGAATATCTCCTCCTCTGCCGGGCCGGCGAAGAGAAGGCGGTGGCCGCCACCAAGACTTACACGGCGGAGATCGCCTTATTAACCTTGGTGGCCATGGCGTTAAGTGGAGACGGGTCCCTCGTCCGGGCCTTCGCCGAGCTACCGGAGAAAATCCGGGCCACGCTGGCCCTTGAAGAACCGATCAGGGCCGGGGTGGAAAGGTATGCCTTCATGGAGGAATGTCTCGTCCTGGCCCGTGGTCTCAACCAGGCCACCGCTCTCGAAGCGGCCTTGAAGATCCAGGAGACGAGCCTCATCGGGGCCAAGGGCTTCTCGGCGGCCGACTTCGCCCACGGACCCATCGCCCTCCTTCGCCGAAAGATCCCGGTATTGCTCTTCGCCCCGGATGGCGCGACCCTGGAAGGCCTTCTCGGCATGGCGAGAACGGTCCGTGACCGCGGGGGCGAGCTAATCGTCTTCTCCGACCGTGAAGAGGCCCTGGTGCTCGGGCGGACGGCTTTCCGTTTGCCCGCCGTGGCCGAGGTTTTCTCGCCTTTTACTTGCATCGTGGCCGCGCAGCTCTTCGCCTGTTTTTTGGCCATGGCCAAAGGCCTCGATCCGGACCATCCGGCCGGTCTCACCAAGGTGACGGTCACCCGATAGGTCCCCGATCCTGTTCGGCCGGAGTCTCTCCCATATTCGTTGCAGATAGAAAACTTGATACCCCCCAACTCCATCGGTTATGTCCATAACCAGAAAACCTTGATAAACACCATTGGCTTCGAAAAGAACCTACACTACACTTAAATGAAAAGTTTTTTCATAGTGTAATAATATCCTTTCGGTGGTCCGATCCGGCACGGATGGAAGATGGAAGGAGCGGCTTGAAAAAGAAAGAGGGGGGTGGGTAAGAGGCCGGAGGGGCACAGGTAATTGACAGCGGAAGATTAAGCAGGCACTCAGTAGGGGATGAAAGGCAAATGGCGTAAGGAGGGAAAAGGAAATGTCGCGTGGGAAACGAATTTCCTTGTTTTTGGCGGCCTTGATATCCGTAGCCTTGTTGGTTTCGGTCTTCGGTCTTAACGCGGCAGGTGAGGTTGTCACGCTGAGGGTTCTCAATTACCTCGACGCCACCGCGCCCGGCGTGGAACGGTAGATCGAAGAGATCTGGGGGGCGTTTGAAAAGGCCAACCCGAATATCAAGATCATCCGCGAAGACCTCTTCGGCGAGCCGTTCCATCAGAAGATGGAGGCCTACGCGGCCGCCGGTCAGTTACCGGACGTCATGTACATGTGGCCGGGCGGGCGCTCCGCCACCCTTTACGACAAGAAACTGGTGAAGGACCTCCGGCCGCTCTTGGGGGAGATAACCAAAGAGTTCGTGCCCGCCGCCCTTGTGCCCCAGCGTGGCGGTATTCTGGGCGAGATCCCCATCGGCATCACCGCGACGCACGTCATGTACGTGAACAAGAAGATGCTCGATGAGATGAAGCTCGGTCTCCCCAAGACCTATAACGACCTGAAGGCCATCGCCAAAAAAATGAAGGCCGCCGGCAAGGATACGGTGGTCATGGGCTACCAGGACGACTGGGTCGGGCAGTCATGTCTCTTCAGCATGATCGTCGGCCGGGTGTGCGGGGACGAGTTCATCGACGCCTGCCTGGCCGGGAAGGCCAAGTTCACCGATAAGGTTTTTGTGAACGCCCTCAAGTTTTACGCGCGCCTTTACAAAGACGGTGTGCTCAGCAAGAAAGTCCTCCAGACGCCTTATGGCGACGCGCCGGGAGTCTTTGCCGCCGGTCGGGCGCCCTTTATGATCGACGGCGACTGGCGGGTCGGCGCCTTCCTGACCGATCCCAGCACCAAACAAGCCCTTATCCCGCCCAAGGATCAACCGAACTTCATCATGGCCGTCTTCCCGGCCATCCCCGGGGAGAAGTATCATAA
>JAAYXC010000270.1 GCA_012516115.1 Bacillota bacterium
CGCATAGGGTGATCCCGGGTGTCCGCCATGCCCGAACCCCTTCTGCGCCAGTTCAGCTCCTTTACCCTCTTTCTCCTCGGTGGGGTGGCGCTCGGTTTCGCCTACGACCTCCTGGGGGCCCTCCGGCGGGCCTTGCGGCCGCGGGGGGTTTCTTCCTTCTTTCTCGATTTCGCTTACGGCGCCGTGGCTTTCGTCGTGGTCTTTCCCCTGATCGTCCTGGGGACCTGGGGCGAGCTCCGTTTCTTCGTCTGGCTCGGCCTGGGGAGCGGGGCCGCGTATTACCGTCTCTTCCTCCATCCGGCGGGGGCGCCCCTGGCCCGCCGCCTCATCGCTCCTCTTCCGGCCTTCCGGTCGCGGCGCGCTCAGGTTCCCTGCTCCATCCGCCGGCCGACCGTCGGCCGTGCCCGAACCAAGAGGCGTTAAAAACCACCTCCTCGGAGAGACTATACCCGAAAAAACCGGGGAGGTCACCCCATGAACGAACGTCCCCTGCGCGTCCTGATGCTGGCGGCGGAGATGGTCCCCTTCGCCAAGACCGGCGGTCTGGCCGATGTGCTGGGTGCCTTGCCCAAGGCCCTCCGCGGGCTCGGCCACGACGTCCGGGTCTGTTTGCCCCGCTACGGTTTTATCGATAAGACCCGTTTCGGCCTCCGGCGGGTCCTCGAACCTTTCCCGGTCCCCATGAACAGCGGGACCGAGGTGGCGGAGATCCTCATGACCGAACTAGACCGGGGGGTCATCGTCTATTTTGTGGAGAACGCCAAGTTCTACGACCGCGAGGGCATCTATATGTATCCGGACGATGCCGACCGCTTCATCTTCCTCTGCCGGGCAGGCCTCGAGATGCTCCGCCGGCTGGCCTGGCCGCCGGATATCATCCACTGCCACGACTGGCACACGGCCCTCGTCCCCAACTGGCTCGTCACCATCTACCGGGACGACCCCTTCTTCGCCGGGACGGCCACGGTCTACACGGTCCATAACCTGGCCTACCAGGGCGTCTTCGGCCACCGCGTCCTGGAGATCGCGGGGCTCGCCAGATACGAATTCGAGGCACCGGCCGGGCTGGCGCCCAAACACCAAATCAACTTCATGGGTCGTGGTCTCTTCTACGCCGACGTCATCAACACCGTCAGCCCCACCTACGCCAGCGAGATCTTAACCCCCGAATACGGCGAGGGTTTCGACTGGCTCCTACGTGAACGCCGCGACCGGCTCTACGGCATCCTCAACGGCATCGATTACGAGGTCTTCAATCCGGCCACCGACCCGCACATCGCCGCCCATTATTCGGCCGCGGACCCGACACCGAAACGCATCGACAAAGAAGCCCTCCAAGCCGAGGCCGGCCTGCCCGTGACGGCCGAAACGCCACTTATCGGCATGATCGCGCGGCTCTCGGACCAGAAAGGCTTCGATCTCCTGGCCCAAATCGCCGACCCCCTCCTGCAGAATCTGGAGTTCCAGCTGGTGGTTCTGGGGACCGGCGACGAACACTACCACCGCCTTTTAAGCGATCTCCAGCGGCGTTATCCCACGCGGGTCAAGGTCTTCCTCACTTTCAACGCCCCCCTGGCCCAGCGGATCTACGCCGGGACCGATATGTTCCTCATGCCCTCCCGGTTCGAACCCTGCGGCCTGGGCCAGATGATCGCCATGCGCTACGGGAGCGTCCCCATCGTCCGCCGGACGGGAGGACTCGCCGACACCGTACAGGAATATAAACCGGAATGCGGAACCGGCACCGGTTTCACCTTCGGCCCTTATGACGGTCTGGCCCTTTTGACCGCTCTGGTCAAAGCCCTGGCCAATTACGCCCATCGCGAGGCCTGGGGCGCCCTGTTGCGGCGCGGGATGAGCATGGACT
Organism: Bacillota bacterium; assembly: GCA_012516115.1. GTDB lineage: Bacteria > Bacillota > UBA4882 > JAAYXC01 > JAAYXC01 > JAAYXC01. The sequence continues at coordinate 1,868 of JAAYXC010000270.1, forward strand.
TCTCCTGGCAGGCCTCGGCGGAAAAATACATCGACCTCTACCGCCGGGCCCTGGCCGGCCGCCGCCAGCCCGTGGCCCCGGCCGAATTCGACGAAGTGCCGGGCTAACCGGGCGGGCGCCGAAAACAAAGGCGGCAAAACCTTGTCCGAACCGCGTATCACCGATCTTCCGTACCTTGTCGCCGGGCTTCCCCCGACCGAACGATCCCTCTTCGACCGTATTTTTCATGTGGCCACCACCACCGGGGAACTGGTGGCCCCCACCTCCATGCACCCGTGGATCGAAAAGTTCTTCGGCTCCGTGGCGGCGGTGGCGAGCCAGCGCATCGTGAAGGTCACCAACCTCGTGACCATGGAGGGAGCGCTCTTCAACGAGCTGCGCGCCAACCGGCCCTTCGAAACCGGCGGAGGGGAAGAAGTCCGTCGGGCCATCGCCGAAAGCCAGGGGGATCCTTTCTGCCGGCCGGAGGAGGGAACCCCCGCCGATCCCTTCGGCCGCCTCAGGGGAGAAACCTCGATCACGGCCAGCAACGTCGCCAAATACGACGGTTTCCACGGTCTCGTGGTCTTCAACGAGCACAACCCCCTCCTCATCACCCGGGAGGCCGTTCGCGACTATTTCCTCACCGCCCACCGCTGGGCCATGGCGGCCCTGGCCTACGACCCCGAAGCCAGGTACTACTTCTTCCTCTGGAACTGTCTCTGGAAGAGCGGGGCCTCCATCGTCCACGGCCACGCCCAGATGACCGTGACGAAAAAAATGCACTACGCCAAGATCGAGGGACTGCGACGGGCCGCGTGGGCCTATGGGGAACGGTTTTATGGTCAAGCGGGCGAAGCGAGGCTTCGCCACTACTTTGATGATCTCTACCGCGTCCACGCCGCGCTGGGTCTGACCTGGGAAAAAGACGGCGTGCGGGGGCTGGCCTATCTTACCCCCATCAAAGAAAAAGAGGTGGTGCTCCTGGCGGCCGAGGAAGGGCCGGCCCTCTACGATGAAGTCCACCGGATCCTCGAGGGCTACCGGCGCCTGGGGATCGAAAGCTTTAACGTGGCCCTCATCCGTCCCCCGCTGGCCCCCCCCGCGGAGGATTGGAACGGTTTCCCGGTCATGGTCCGCCTGGTCGACCGCGGGGATCCCAACAATAAAACCGCCGATTTCGGCGGCATGGAACTCTACGCCGCCAGCGTCGTCGCGAGCGACCCCTTCAAGGTGGCGGCGTTATATAGATGATATAGATAATCGGATATCAAAGCCTGCGCACGGATTCCCGCTCGAAGACCTCGATGGGTAGGACATAAGTGCCCGGCGTATGGTCGGGGTTTTCCAGCCGCCTGATCATCAACTCCGCCGCCCTGGCCCCGATGGCCGATTCCGGCTGGGCGATACAGGTGAGGCGAGGGCTGATAATCGAGGCCCACGGGGGATTACCGAAGATGACCACCGAAACATCCTCCGGGATCCTCTTGCCCTGCTCCCGTAACGCATCCACGATGCCCTCGCCGATCTGATGGTGCCCGGCGAAGATCGCGGTAATCTCGGTGCGCGGCAAGATCTCATGCGCCGCCTGGCAGGCCGCTTCCCTCTTGCGTTCTCCCTCCCAGAAGACCACTTCCTCCAGGGGGATCCCGGCCTCCCGCACCGCGGCTTCAAAACCGGCCCGCCGATCGGCGATCACCTTCAACGGACGTGCCCAGCCGAAGAAGGCCAACTTACGATGGCCGCTGGAGAGAAGGATCCGGGCGGCCTGGTATCCTCCTTGATAATAATCGGTGGTTACGAAATCAAAGTTCGTGCCTTCCACGGGCCGGTCGATGACCACGAAGGGGATGCCGACCTGGCGGAGGAGGTCCACGGACTTGCTTTTGTACTGGGCCGGACTGATCAAGACCCCATCCACCTGAAGCGAGATGAGGTTGTTGATGAATTTAAGCTCCCTTTCCTCCTCGTCGAACGTGGAAAAGATCGAGAGGGTATAGTCGTGGGCATTGGCATAATTTTCGGCGCTGATGACGATCCGGTTAAAATAGACGTTTTCGCACTGGGGGACGAGGATGGCCAGAAAACGCCCGGGCTTCCCCCGCATCCGCCGCGCGGGGATGTTCGGGCGATACTGGAGTTGCGCCGCCGCCTCCATCACTTTCCTGCGCAGCTCGTCGCTGACGAACTTATTCGACGTCCTGCTCAAGACCACCGAGGCGGTGGAAACGGAGGTGCCGGCAAGTCTCGCCACGTCCCGTAAGGTGGGCTTCTTCATTCTCTCCGAATTGTGGTCTCCATTATCCGCAGTCCGCATATTTCGCCTAAATAGCCCCTTTCCATTTCCTTTTCTCATCTTCCACCGGAATTCCTGCGCTAAAAATCGCCTTCCGCGAGCTTTTCCAGGTCCACCCGCCGCCCCGTTTCGGCCGAGACATAACTCGCATAGACCACCCGGACCACTTCCTTTCCTAGTTCGCCATCGGAAAGGGGATTGCGATTATAATAGATCGCCTCCAGAAAATCCTGGATCTCCTGTGGATAACCGCGCATCCAGTCTTCATCGGGGGAGGCGAAATTCCAACCCGCTTTGGTCTCGAGTTTCTCCGCGATGTACTCATCGCCGAAAACTTCGGGGGAAGGGGCATAGGTTTCGCAGGTATTATTGGGTGTTATATTACACCTGATGATCCCGTTGGCGAGATAAATGGTGACATTATTCCCCACTCCGCCCAACGTGATATCGTTGGCGAAGATCGTGGCTTTCGTCCCGTCCTCCAAGGTTACAACGACTGCCGCCCAATCTTCGACATCTTGCCAGTCGGAGACCAGCCATTTCGGTCTTTCCACTTTGAAAGCCGGGATACTGGTTAAATTGGCCGTCTCTGCCATGACCGATTTAACCCTTATCGGCCTTCCGTTTCTGATCATCCCTTCGTAGTGCTTTAAATGGATGACCGCCCCGACGGGATGGGCCCCTAACCGTAAAAGCGATCCGCCCCCCGATAACTTCCATAACCGGGCATAGCCGGCGTGGGAGCCGCTATGGCTTTCTTCGGCCCGGATGTCGAGTATTATCCCTTTACTGGCTTTGAGTAAATTCCTCGCCTTTTGTATGGCCGGGGCA
>JAAYXC010000271.1 GCA_012516115.1 Bacillota bacterium
GGCCTATGTGGTGGCCATGGGCATGGACCGGGGGACCAACGAGGAGCTCGTCTTATCTTTGGGCCTCGCTGACGTCTTGCCGGCCGGCGGCACGGCGGAAGGGACCCGGATGAAGCTACGCGTAATCACGGCCAGCGCGCCGAGTTTCTTCTCCGCGCTTACCTTGGCCAATAACCTTCTCGAACGGCCGTTGAATCTGACCCATCTTAAGCTCCTCGTCTTCGGCCAGGACTTAGCGAAAAAAGGAATAGGAAGGCACCTCGACGCCCTCGTTCGTTGGCGCGAGTTCCGCCGGACGGTATATACGGCCGTGGCCGAGGACAAGGCGGCCACCTTCTTGGCCGCTTTAACCGCGATAAAAGAAGAGGAGGTAGCGAAATATCTAGAGCTTGCGTTGATAAACCAGGGAATTACCGGACTTGTGCCATCCTCGGCCCAATTTTTACGCTTCTATAATGACATACGAAGTAAAAGCGAATCACCCCTGGCGGTCATGGCCGCGATCCGGACGAAGGGGAGCTTTTCGGCTTCGGCGGGTAAGGCGGCTACCGAGGCGGAAACTCCTTTCCGTTTCGCCGGGGCCGCCGTCTTTAAGGAAGGAAAGATGGTCGGCCGCCTGGACTTGACGGAAACCATGGTCACCTCGTTCATGCGCGGGGATTTAAAGCAGGCCTTTATTACCCTGCCTTTTCCTAAAGAGACACCATATGAAATGGATCTAAGGGTAATCCCGGCCAGAAAGCCGAAACTATATGTCATGCGGGATAAAAAAGAGATACGCCTCCGGCTCATCCTCTTTCTCCGCGGTGAAGTGGTCAATATCGAACGTACCCCGGGCGCAGAGGCCCCCCTTTCCCTCCCGGCGGTGAAGAAGGCCTTCCAAGAGTGGATAGAAAAAGGCTGCCGGCAGGTCTTGGCCAAAGCCCAAGCTTGGCGCGCCGATTTCATCGGTTTTACCCACAAAGCCCGCTGGCTGGTGCCGGACTGGCCCGCCTGGTCGCATTGGAACTGGGAAGCCGCCTTCGCCGAAGCGCCTTTCGAGCTTAAGGTCGAAGCCAGCATCGGCCAGACGGGGCTCATCCTGGAAAAGCACAATGTCCGGGAGGAATGAGTGTGGGCGGGTTAGGCTTTTTACTCTGGCTTTTGGCCGCCTGGCGTCTTGCGGCTTATATCCGCTGGGCATGGCAGAAGGGTTACCGAAGTGGTGCCGTGGGGGCGGCGGTTTTGGCCGTTGTTACCCTGGTGGCCATTCTTTTGGAAGAGTTTCGCCTAGTTTAAAAAGGCCGCCAAAGAAGAATCCCCATGGCCGAGAAGCCTATTAAAATCGCTTTGACCACTTCTTCTCTATGGGCCAAGAGGTAGGCAAGAGGCTTCCCCCGGCCCTGGCTTAGGTAGAGGGTTGTCTATTTTCTTTTCAATGTAAAGGGGGATTCAAGGACAAGGCTACACATCCATTATTTCCTCCAATTAAGTCTTGAACATTGAAGGAAGGCTAACGCGCCTGCGCGGCGCGTTAGCCTTCGAGGAGGCGTTTCGTTTAAGACCTGGTTATTTCTTCTTCGTCTTCTTCAACCAGGCATCGAGTTGACGTTGGGCTTCGGCGATGATCTTATCGAGGCCGGCCGCTTTGAATTTGGCGATGGCCTGCGGCAGCACGGTGTCGGGATCCACGGCGCCGGTGGTCAGCCCGGGCATGTACTCGTTCCAAACGGCGTTGCAAGCAGCGATCTCGTTCTTGACCGGCTCGAAGTCGAAGTTGAAGCCGCGGCTCTTGGCGTTGGTGGCGGTCAGGTTCCAGTTCTTATAGGCTTCCCACTTGTTCGGGTTCTCATTGTCCCAGACGTAGGTAATGTACTGGTTGCCGAAGACCCAGTTGTTGCCGACGCGGTAACCCGTGTTCTGCCTGGTCACGCCCGGCGGCATCTTGATCTGCCGAGCGTTGATCTTGACGTAGTGCTTGCCCTCGATCCCATAGAGGATGAGGTTCATCAAATACGGGTCGGTATTGAGCAGCTCCAAGAATTTCAAGGCCGTGGGGACGTTCTTGCAGGTCCTGGAGATGGCCATCATCGAACCGCAAGCGTCACGCGTCTGGACGACCGGCGGGGTGACGGCCACGGCCTCCATCGGGAAACCGAGCGAAGCCGTGACTTCCTCGCCGACGTATGGTTTTAAGGAACCGCAGTAGGCGAAGACCTTACCGGCCCGCCGTGGTTCGGTGAAATTGGTCATCGTCGGAGCATCGGCGGGGATGTAGCCGGCCAGGTACCATTTGCGCACGGTGCGGAAGTATTGCTTCACTTCCGGCGTCTCGAGCTCGTTAAAGACCTTCATATCCTTGCTGTCGTTATAGAGCACCGCCGGGATGGTGTCGGAGACGATGCGGTCGAAGTCGAGCATCTTGTAGCCGGTCTCGTTCACGGTATTCTGGAGGGGGATCATATCGGGCGCGTTTTCCTTGACCACTTTGAGCATGGACTCGATGTCTTCGAACTTCTTGATCTTCGACATATCAAACCCATACTTCTTGGCGATATCGGCCCGGTAGACGAAGCCCCACTGGTGGGCCAGCTCTTTGTTGGCCGGGATGGCGTAGTTCCGGCCGTTGATCTGGGTGCCGTAGATGAAGCCGGAAGGTAGTTGGGCCTTCGATTTCGGCGCGTATTTGTCCCATAACGTCGTGATATCGACCAGATAGCCCTTGGCCACGGCTTCACGATAAGACGGCGTGGTCCAAGAAGCGATGAAGAAGATGTCGAACTTCTCGCCCGAGGCTAAAAGCACCGGCAGCTTCTGGGCGTAGGTCCCGAAGTCCATCTGGAACATCTTGAGGGTGGCGTTGATCTTCGGGACGAGGTACTTGTTCGCTTCGTCGATGATCAACTCGAGATCCCGCTGCGGCCCGTTGCACGGATAGTACCATTTGATCTCGTAAGGGGCCGTCTTGGCGGCGACCGTGCTTGCCGCCACCAAGGAGAAGACCAGTAACCCGAGAACCGCCAGACTTACCAGTCTTTTTTGATTAAACATGCACATTCCTCCTTTTCATTTTTATTCGTTCTGGCAGAATTTTTATTTTATTACTGTCATCCTCCGTAAAAACCACCTCCTTTTCTTTCTTTTTTATTCGGCGGCTAAAATCAGATTCTCTCCGGGATTAACTCTTGATGGCCCCGATGGTCAGGCCCTTGACGAAATAGCGCTGGAAGAAGGGGAAAACGACGAGAATGGGCGCGATGACGACCACGCACATGGCCATGCGCACCGTATTGGCCGGCAGGTTCGAAAGGACGTCCTCCTTGGGCAGGTTGCCCGGCGACTGCAACAAGAACTGGATGGCGTTATAAACCCGGTATAACAAAAGTTGGAGAGGGGTCTTGCGCGGGTCGTTGATTAAGAGTAGGCCGAGCCACCAGTCGTTCCAAAAACGCAAGGTACATAAGAGCCCGATCGTCGCCAGGGCCGCGCGCGCCAAAGGCGCCACCACGGAAAAGAAGAGCCGGAACTCGCCGGCCCCGTCGATCTTGGCCGCCTCGATGAGTTCCTCGGGGACGCTCGTCCGGAAGTTGGTCCGCAGGATCAAGACCCACCAGGCATCCATTAAATAAGGGAAGATCAACCCCCAGAGTCTATCCTGCAGGTGTAATAATTGGGTGGAAACGAGATACCACGGGACGAGGCCCCCGTTGAACATGATCGTGATCACGACGAAGAAGGTGAAGAAATTGCGGTACTTAAAATCCTTGCGCGAGATGGCATAAGCGTAGAAAGACATGGTCATCAGGCTGAGGACGGTCCCGAGCAGCGTTACCTGGATGGTGATCCAATAAGCGTTAAAAAGCTGGTATCTCAAGGCGAAGAGGAACTTATAGGCTTCGAGGCTCCATTGTTTGGGGAAAAAGCTGAATCCGTAACGCAATACCGATTGCTCCCCGGAAAAAGAGACGACGATCACCAAGATTACCGGCATGATAATGACGAAGGCGATCAAGCCCAGGACCACCGTCAGGATTAAATTGGCCAAAGGGCTGATGGCGGTCGGCCCGAACGATGCTTTTTTCACGTCGCGCAACTCCTTTCCGCCCTATTAGAACAAAGCATAATCCCTATTCGTTTTCCTGATCACGGTATTAGTAATGATTACCAAAGTAAAACCGACCACCGCCTGGTAGAGCCCGGCGGCCGAGGACATACCGATATCGCCCATATAAAGGAGGGTATTGTAGACATAGGTATCGATTACGTTGGTCACCGGGTAGAGAATGCCCGTGTTCCGAGGAATATGGAAGAAGAGCCCGAAATCCGCATAGAAGATCCTTCCTATGTTGAGGAGGGTCAAAACGGTCATAAGCGGCACCAGCTGCGGGATGGTAATGTTGGTTATCTGCTGCCATTTACTGGCGCCATCGATAATCGCCGCTTCGTAGTACTCGGGGTCGATGCTCAAGATCGCCGCCAAATAGACCACGCAGTTATAACCCGCCCATTTCCAAAGGTGCATAAAGACGAGGATGAACGGCCATGGCCGGGGATCGTTATACCAAGAGACGGGCGGCAGGCCCAGCCGCGCCAGAATGGTTTTATTGATAAACCCCGTATCGAAACCGAGGAAGGCATAGACTAAGTAACTTGCCACCACCCAAGAGAGGAAATAAGGTAAAAACATCGCTCCCTGGTAGATACGGGCCAGCCGGGGGAACCTCATCTCGCTTAAGGCAACGGCCAACCCCACGGCCACCACCAACCCGATGACGATAAAAGCCAGATTATAAAGGAGTGTGTTGCGGGTGATCGCATAGGCGTCGGCGGTGTTAAAAAGGAACTTGAAGTTCTTAAAGCCCACCCATTCGCTTTTAAGCAGGCTCTCGATGAAGGTATCCCCGACGAACTTGAAGTTCTTAAAGGCGATGATCACCCCGAACATGGGAAGATAGTTATTGAGGAGCAGGACGATAAATCCCGGCAACAGCATCAAGAAAAGTGCCTTGTTTTTCTTAAACTCATGCCAAAAACCACGCTTTTGGCCCATTGGTGGGCAACCCCCCATTCTTTTTCGGACAAAAGGTAGACTATAGCCCGTTTTCCGGCCCGATCTCCAGGCGAAAAGTCTTGATCCCGAACGCCGGGATTACGGCGCGCGCATCTTTCTCCCCTATTTCCCGGTGGAGGAGGTCCACCGGGACCAACCCGACCGGCCGCCCCCCGACCAGAACCCGGATGGTAGTCGCCGGGACGCCCAGGTATTCGTAGAGGCGTAAGTAAACGCGCCCCTCATATGGATAGAAAGCCGAGACGATGAGGTTCTCGCACGGCGATCCCGTCGCCGCCTCCACTACCCTGACTCTAACTCCGCGGGGTGCATCTTCCCCGGCCGCGGTTTATTGGCCAACGCCACCGGCGGGAAGTTATACTCCAGCCCGAGCCGGTGCGCCCCGCCTTTCCGCCAATCGCCTTCATGGAAGGTGAGGCTGTATTCTAACGTATAGCGGCCGTCCAAAAAGGCCTGCCGCTCGCCCCAGGAGTATTTGCCGCTGTAAAGGAGGATGTTGCTCAACCTCCGGCCGTCCCAGAGATAACCCATCGTCCCCCGGTTGGCGAAGGTCAGGCCGCGCCGGCCGTCGGAAACATCCACCCAATATCCGGCGTTGATATAACCGTTGCGCGTCGGGGCGACGGTAAAGGGGAAGTCCTGGGCCACCTCGGCCGGCCCCGCCAACGCCGGGGTGAAGTGGACGAGGAGTTTTTTCTCCTGGACCACGGGCTCGTCTTTGCCCTCCCACTCGGCGGGAACCTCCGTCGCCCCCACGGTCTGGCCGCGCACCTCCACCGTGGTCCGGAAGTCAAGGCGCGGACAGTCACGGTAGACCGTTACCTCGTTCCAATAAGGCAGTTCGCCGATCCGGCCGCGCACGCGCACCACGGTAAATAACGGTCCCCGCGCCGCGACCTCCGTTTCTTCGGGTTGTGAACGGCAGTCCACCCCGTTGACCGTGGCCGTGAAGACGCCGTTCTCGGCACCGGGGAGAAGCCACGGCCGGCCTTCAAGGTCAAAGGCCAGGCACTCGCCGGTCGCCCGGACGAGCATAAAACGCCCCCAACGGGTATGGACGGTTATCGCTTCCTCGTTTTCCACGACCCCCCCTGGGTCCGGGGCCGCCGGTTCTTCCGGCGAAAACATGAGGTCGACGGCGGCGAAACCCTGCGGGCCGAGTTCCAAAGATATGGCTAAGGTGGTAAGGCTGAGATAACCGCCGGGGTATTCCTCCGTCTTTATCACCTGGTACTCAAGCGGCGCGCCGTCCTTACTGATCCGGAACGAGTTAGGGAAGGACTTCTTGTCCGAGAGCACCCGCACCTCGACCAAGGCTTGGCGGGGCCAATTCAACGGGTTGTAGGCCAGGATTATCCGGTCCGCCTCCTCCCCGGCCTTCATCAAGGTTAAAACTGATTTAAGGGAAGCCTTGGTCACCGTCTCCGCCTGGTCGATGACCCGGCCGTAGAATCTCTCCGCCACCTCGTAGAGGAAATCGCCGTGTTCGCCGCCGCTTGAAACGCCGCAGATATTAATGTCGTGGTGCTGGGCGGTTAAGAGGAGCTTCCAGGCCTCCGCCAGCGTCCCCTCCCGGTTGGCCCCGCCC
>JAAYXC010000272.1 GCA_012516115.1 Bacillota bacterium
ATTCTGGGTAGTGGTTTGTCCTTTTTTGGCTTCGGTCATCTCACGGGTGAGATTTCTTACCGCCTGGGCCAGGGTTTCACCGGCCGCCAACCGTGTACAGATCTGGTTGGCGATCTCCTCGGCGGAGCCGCCTTCCTTCATTTCCTGGACCATCAGCTTGCAGACCGACCGTAAACGGAGACGCTCCCGGACCGGGTCACAGTTCACGCCGACCCTCACCATGGCCTGCACGAGCTCCCGGAGTTGATTCCCGGTCAACCCCGCCCGCTCCCCGTCCCGCAGCCAGGTCCGGGCCATGGTCCGCAGGCGCTCCTTTACCGCCGCCGTGGCCTCGAGCGCTTCGATCCCCGCTTCGGCCTCGGCCAGGATCTCTTCGGCCGCGGGCTCCTCTTCCGCGCCGAGACCCCCTGCGGCCCCCGCCAAAAGAAGGGCTAAGACCAACAAAACGGGCCAAATCAGAAAACCAAGCTTCTTCCCTTTCATCTTTACCACGCTCCTTCCGGATGTCTTTGTCTTGATCCTAACACCCGGAAGGTCCCTTTGCCGTGATGGTGATCACATTCACCGCAGACTCCCGTCCCGGGCCAGGTGGACTTTTACTTCCACCGTGGTCAGCGCCTGTCGGTAGACCTTGCGCCAAGAAGATTTAACCCGGACCCACAGCCGCTGGTGGTAGGCCCGGAGTGTCTCGCCGCAGTCGATGACGTCGGCCTCCCAGTTCTGTAGTTTCTTTACCACCGCCTCAAGCCGCGGCCGCAGGGCCTGCGTCGCCTCTTCCTCCAGGCGGCGGTAGTCGGCCGGGGTAAGACCCGTCCTGCCGGCGGTATCCTCGCCCAAGGCCGCATAAACGACGGTCTTAAAGTGAAAAGACGGCCGCCCGTCTTCCTCCCGGACGGCGATCCGCGTCCTGCCCTTTACATTGCGCAGGGTAATCCTCCGCCCGGCGGTAGTAAAGGTAAGGGCGCCAGCCTTCATCAGGTTGGCCAAAAGGCCGAAGGCCTGGCTCTCTTCCTCATCGAGCGTACCGGCTAACCGGTCCCCGGCAAAGACGGCCATGCCGGAAAAGACAAAGCACTTCTCCCGCCGGTCGACCCCGATAAGCGGCGCGTAGGGGTCTTTGCTTTGGTGGACGAGTTTTTGAACGAATTCCCAGAGGGGGATGAAGTATACCCGGTCGGCCTTGGGGACCGTCTGGCCGGCCAGGATCAGCTCGGAGGCAGGCAGAATCTCCTTGGGTGGGACGAAGGAAAGGATCGCGGCCGCGCTCTTGCCACGGGCGATGAAGACAAGGGACTGGGGGGGTGCCTTGGGATTGCGCCGGAGGTAGTCGATAAGCGACTTCACCCCGGCCCGGGCCGCTGTCGCGCCGAGGACGATGACCTTGTTCTGCTGGATGACAAGGTCCCGCCCGGTCTTGGTCTGGAGGGCGGCGAAGGCTTCGTTTACCGTCCGCGCGGTCTGGATCAAGGTGTAGAATCCGCTTTCTCCGCCCCCGACAGCACCCCCTCTTCCGCCCGTGAGAATGGGGACTTGGACGGTGAGCCGGACTTTCCCCCCTGCGGCCGGATCGATCCCGATGGTGGTGGCGAAGGCCCGCCGGTCCACTTCCTCGAAGTCCCAGCATCCCATGACGGCCAGGGCCAAAAGCAGGAGACATCCGAGCTTAAGCCGCATCTTTTCTACCTCCCAGGCCCCGGAGGACGGCCACGAAGTAGACGAGGAAGGGGTAACCGGCCGCCGGGAGCATGGCAAAACGGCGCAAGCCGTCGAAGATCGTCCTCACCACGGCCGCGTTGGGCAGGATGAGCCCGCCAAAGGCCACGAGAAGGGCAAGGCCGACTGTGGTCCAGGAGTAGGGAAGACGGGGGAAAGCATCCGTCAACCCGGCCGCCACCAGGTGGAGGTAAAAGGAGGCGGCGACGAAAAAAGTGACCAGCCAGACGATGAGAAAGAGCAGACCCAGTTGTTCCACAAGGAGATAGGGAAAGCTCACGTGATGGATCGCGGCCAGACCCGGCCAGGCTAGTTCCCCGGCCAAGTCGGCGCCGAAGACGCCGACGGCGCCGAGGGCGTCCAAAAAGAGGATGGCCGTGGCGCTCCCGGTGGCCAAAGATGCGTTCCGAAAGAGACCTTCGGGGCCGGGCAGGAGATCGCCGAGGAGAAAAAGCGCGGCCAAGGGGAGGAAGGTACGGAAGAGATCCAACCCGGCGCGGAGGTAGGCTAGGAGAGGGGCGGAGAAGGCGGGGAAGAGGTGGGAGATCTCCATCCCTTGGAGGGAAACGAGGCTCATGAGCAGGCGAAGCGCCAAGGCAGGGATGAGCACGAACTCCGCTAGGCGGAAGATGGTGGAAAGGCCGTTGGCGACTACGTAGAGCATCCCAAGGAGAAAGAAGCCGACCACCACCCAAAGGGGGGTACGGTCGAGGAGATAGGCCAGGACGAGATCCCCGGCGTCCCGGACGGCCACGACCAACCAGATGAGGTAGACGGCCAGGAAGAGAAGGTTACCGATCACCCCCAGGGGCCGGCCGAGGGCAGCAGTGGCGACGGCGCGGAGGTTTTTTCCCGGAAAGCGTCTCCGCCAGGCCCGGGCAAGGACGAGAACCGGCATGGCCAGAATCATCCCGACCACCACCGCCCAGTAGCTGCTCGGGCCGAGGATACGGACGGCACCGTAGGGCGCGGCCAGAAATTCCATGCCCGAGAGAGCCAAAAAGAGGAGGGCAAAGATGGCCTCCGGCGCTAGGGAACCGTGATTCCTGCCGTCGGTCATTCTTCCTCCCTTTCTTTCAGGCGGAGGCGGTCTTCCTCCGCCGGATGGTACGTGCCTGCCCTCCGGTTTTGGGCGAGCGGTCGGCGGGTGATGGTGTCGAAAAGGGCCCGGGGCCGCATGGGGGCCCAGGGCGCAAGATAAGAAACGCCGAAAGAATTCTGGTTGGCGGCATGGGTCAGGATGACGAGACCGAAAACGGCGAGCCCGAAGAGCCCCAGGAAGATGGCAGCGAAAAGCATGCCGAAACGCAGGATACGCCAGGTAATGCCGACCTCGTAGTTCGGTCCCGAGTAGGAGGCGATGGCGGTGATGACCACCACCACCAGGGTAGCGCTGGAGACGATGCCGGCCTCGACCCCGGCTATGCCCAGCACCACCCCGGCCGCCACGCCGATGGTCTGGCCGATAGTGGTGGGCAGCCGGAGGCTTCCTTCGCGGAAAATCTCAATGATAATCTCCATAAGGAGGATCTCCAGAATAAGGGGAAGGGCTACCCCGGCCCTGCTTTGGGCTACGACCAGGGCGAACTTGATGGGGAGGAGTTCCGGGTTCACCCCCAGCAGGGCCACATATAGGCCGGGGAGGGCCACGGCCAGGAGGTTGCCGAGGACGCGGAAGAAGCGCAGGAAACTACCGTGGAAAAGGCCGTAATAATAATCGTCCGAACTCTGGTAGAGCTCGTTGATGGTGGCCGGCACGAGGATCGCGGTGGGGCTGCCGTCGACGAGAATGGCCGCCCGGCCCTCGAGGATCGCGGCCACCCCTTTATCGGGTCGCTCGGTGGATTGGGTAAGGGGAAAGAGGGAACGGCGGTTATCGGTGATGAGCTGTTCCAGGTAACCGCTGTCGACGATGCCGTCGATCTCGATCCGGGAAAGCCGCCGGCGGATTTCCTCCACCAGTCCCGGATCGGCTACATCCACCAGGTAGAAAAGGGCGATCGCGGTCCGGGTCCGCCGTCCGAGGAAGAAACCTTCGACCCGCAAGGAAGCATCCCGGAGACGGGTTCGGACGAGCCTTACGGCTTCCGCCAGCGCTTCCGGGAAAGAAAGCCGGCTGCCGCGGATGGTCCGTTCGATCTGGGGCTGGGTCGGCGGCCAGCGGAAGGGCCGGGACACAACGAAGGAATAGACCGTCCCGCTTCCCGCCAGGTGGACGAGGGCGTACCCGGAGAGGAGGTCCTCGACGGCCTCCGCCAGATTTTCCCGTCCACGAATTTCGCGCGCGGGCAAAGATTGTAACAAATTTCTCCAAGAAAATTTTTCCGTACCCTCCCCCATCCGCCGGAGTGGGTCGAGGACCCCGCCCGCCAGTTCGGAGGCTTCCACCAGTGAGGCCAGATAGGCTACGGTGATTCCTTCCCCGGCCGCGGTGAAGACCAGGTCCGGCGGATCGCCCAGGCGCTCTTTGAGGGCGGTGATGAACACCGGGGTTTCTTGCGGTATCTTCTCTCCGCTCCTTGGTTCCCACGCCATCCGCGCCTTCTCACCCGGCGTTATTCTTGGCCTCTTTGCGCCGTGGCATACGCGACTTGTCCACGGGCGCCGGATGGGTGTAGAATAATTACATGCCGCAAAAGTCCGCAAGAAGGAAACGGCGGGAGAGGGGGAAACGAAGATGACCATCGACGTAGACCGGCCCATTGCCGAAATCCTGGAGAAAAACCCCAAAGCGGCCGAGGTCTTCCTGCGCTTCGGGATGCATTGTCTGGGCTGCATCGCCGCCTCGGGGGAGACGGTCCGCCAGGCGGCCGAGGTGCACGGGATCGACCTCGAGGAACTCCAGCGGGAATTGGCCAAATTATAAGATGGGGAAAAAGCGGGGCCGCGCGGCCCCGCCGGCCGTAAATATAAGGGGCAAAAAAGCGGATTCCGCTACCGGAACCCCCGTTTTATCGTTTCTTCCCGCCGGGGATAGGTTTTCAAGCGGATTTCGGATGAGACCAGCATGCCGCTCCACAGGTCCTCCGGGAGGCGTTTCCCTTCAATACTCGGCACTTCTCCCGGTGCCATCTCCACCCGGAAGCGCAGGCGGTATGTGCCGGGAAGACAAAAACAGGTCGAGAGCAGTTCTTCGTCGACCGGGTAAGACTCGCTTCGCCGGTACTCGCTCCAGTCCTCCCGGGAAAGCACATGCCAGATCCCTTCGCCAACAAACGGATCTTCCCATCGGACCCGGATCCGCGTGGATTCCGCCGGACCAAGCCGCACCAGCTTTAGATCCTCGAAGAAGGTGAACATCGACCGCCTCCGGCCCGGGAAGAGCTTAAACTCCTTTCCATCGGGGCGCTTTACGGAGACCAAAACCGCGAGTCCGGGATCGCCGTTTTGCAGCATCTCTTGCTGACGAAGCCGAGATTGGAGACGCTTCTTCTCCTCTGGTAGCTCCTCAAACGCGTAGTGGGGACGGATGATTACGAAGTTACTACCGTGGACGTTTAGGTCCCGTAATGGTCTATCGGCACCCAGCAAGATCGCGATTCCGTCCAGCAGGGCCTCCCCTTTTTGCCGGAGGATATCGGTGACAGTTTGCACCAATGACTACTCCTTCCTCGGCATAACGTCCTAGTGTATCAGCGGCGCCGCTGCCGAGCTACCGATGATGCACACCGAAAATTCCACGGTGTCCGCTAACCGGCTTCAGCCCCCATCTTATGAACAGTTTTGTAGCACGGAAATCTTTCTTCCAGCTTTAAAAACTTGGGCAGGTCTTTTTTTATCGGCAAGTTTTTCTTGCCAAGTTTTTCTATATAGTGCCATTTAACTACATCTTTCTTTTATCGCATCTTGTTAGCTGTATAGTCAGCTAAATAATGCACCCACAGCGTATCTTCTCACCAGAAAGCTAGATCATCCCTCCGTCGACGATGATTGCCTGACCGGTAATGTAGGAGGCGCCGGGTCCGGCCAGGAAGTATACTACTTCCGCCACCTCCTCCGGGAGACCGGCCCGGCCCAACGAGACGTTGGTCTTGAGCCAATCGCGCCCGGCCTCGTCGGGAGTATTGGTCTCCGTGGCTATCCAGCCGGGAACGACCGCCACCACCCGTATCCCCATGGGCCCTACTTCCCGGGCCAAGCTGCGCGTGAAGGCTATGAGTCCGGCCTTCGACGCCGAGTAGACGGTGTGTCCCGCCTCCGGCACAAAGGCCGAACACGAGGCGATGTTCACGATCGTCCCGGAACCGTAGGCGCCCATCTTCTCCGCGAAGGCCCTTGACAATAAAGCCGGAGCGGTCAGGTTGAGCTCCAGGGTTCGCCGCCAGTGCGCCGTCGTCATGCCGGCCAGGTTGACGGACTCGAACCCGGCGGCGGCGTTATTGACGAGAACGTCGACCCGACCGACCTGGTTTGTGATCTGCGCCACCAGCGGGTCGATGTTCTCGGGAACCGAGAGGTCGCAGAGATAGTAAGAGGACCCGGCGGAGCCGTCGGGGTCGGGAAGAATATCGACCGTGATAACGCGGTCGCCGCCAAGTAGGAACCGGCGGGCAATCGCCCGGCCGATACCCCGGGCGCCGCCGGTGACCACCACGGTCCGCATGCTGTTATCCCCCCTCCGGAATGTTCCTTCCTGACGGGCTGACGGCCGGCGTGTCAGCGGCGGCGCAAAGCGGCCTCGGGTGAGCCGTCGCGCCCTCCCGTCCGCTGGATATGCTTATAAGGCGACGTCAACTGCTTACGACATCAAACCTTGTCCCAGTTCCAACCCCTGTCCATAGGCTTACCTCTTGAATACAGGGCATTACTTCTAAATATCCGAACCCCAAAATGCGGATGTGTTATGTGCCTCTCTCTTTACCAACTTCCGCATTGAAACCGGGAGCAAGTTATAGGAATCAACGTCCTTCCTTGGAACCCATAGAAACTCCAAATGTCCCTCTCGGGAACCGACAGCGGTATCAACGTCGAGATCTGGGATGAACGTCATAAAAATCAGATTCACTTCTGCATTCAAGTGCCCGCCTTGCTCCCATACAGCCTCAACAGCACCAAGGAAGTCTCCTACCTCGACCGATAGACCGGTTTCTTCAAAAATCTCACGTGCGAGGGCGGTTTTTGCCGGTTCGCCAAACTCTATGTGTCCTCCAGGAAGGAAAGTATGGCTGGCGCCAATCTGACGGGCAAGAAGCACAAGATCTCCGTGAGTTATGACGGCACGTGCCAGGTAATGAAATCTTACCACGACCTCACTCCTTATATGCCTAACGTGTGCCTAACCTCGAGTATGAGCGGCACCCATCTTTCTTTTCGCCCAGGCGTCCGCTCGATATGCTTGTTAGGCAGCAATCTGTCCGCGATATAAAGATAAAGCTATGGTTGTTCACACTTCACAATCTCTTTCGTCATCATAATTCTGGGAACGACGCGGAACCCACATTTCTCGTATAAGGTTCTTGCCGATTGGTTATCAGGATAGATAGCCAGATGTACAGCACCCACACCTCGGCTGGTAAGGTGTTCAATATAGAGTCTCAAGCAAACGTCGTCCCAGCAGCAAGTTCCTTGTTGTACGCTTCAACAAGGGCCAGTGCTTCCTCAATATCGGGTCGAACCACGGGATGCACTGTCTCACAGAGAAAGCGCAGAAACTCTTCATCCGGTGCATGCAGAAGGTTGAACCGACTATCGTAAAACACCCAGTCATTTTCCCAATCTCGCCAGTTAACACGATGCTGCCAGATATCGCCAGCTGCGTTGTGCATCCGATAATCAGTGGAAGGGAGCTTTGTTAGGTCGTAGAGCCGGGCGAGAAACTCGTCTTCCTGGAGCCGACCTGCCCAATCGATATCTGACGCAACAAGGTAATCAATAATCGCGCGACGTGTGACCTCCGATATCTCATTTCCCATACGCGCCCACCCTTGATATGTCTAATATGTCTAACGTCCTTGCGTATCAGCGGCGCCGCCTGTCAGCAGCCGACCGAAGCGGTCCTGCTACCTAGGCGTCTGCTGAATACGCTTGTTAGGCACTCCCCATTATTAGGCATCTCCCATCAGAATCTCATGAACCCTCAGGTATATGTTCCCGGTTTGCGCGGCCGCTCGCCGTTTTCTGAGGAGAAGTTGAACGAGATCAATCCGGCCTTCGAGTACCGCCATGAGATCGCTTCCATCCATAAGTAAGATCAGCCTACGGCCCGACGAGTGAGCCCGAATACCGTCCTCGGAATAACCGTTGATGGCTATGTACAGACCAAGTGTGTTATCGAGCTTTCGGCTAAGCTTGCCGGCGAGGGAGTCGAGGTCCTCTGCTCGAACCAGGTCTTTCTGCCACTTAGCCTCCAAGAGATAGTCCGTGTTGGCAAAAGTGAAAGCGCCGTCAATCTGTTCGCCAGTAATCTTGAACGACGCCTTCGGGTCGAGGTCAAAGAGGTCAAAAAGGTCCCGTAGAATCCTTTCCAATCGGTAGCCACGACCATGTGGATCGTTGTTGCTCAATAGATCGCAGAACTCCTTACTTAGTCTCTCTAGAGCCTGCCGCACTGCATCGGTCCTGAGTATGCGTTCGTAAGCGGCCTGCCGACGTCGCTCAATCTCACGCTCTTCTTCCAAGAACTCGTCCAGGCCAGCAATCTGGGTACGAAGTGCTTCGACTGCTGCGCGTGCCTGTTTAGCTTTGACCTTACCATCCTCCAGCCTTTCCAAATGACTAAAGTCCTGGATCCGGGCAACCTCGGACATCAACCGGAGCAACTGCCGTTGATACACGTCCTCGTTTTGGGAAAGATAGTCGACCAGCTGTGCGACAATCGTTCGCTTGTAGTCTTGCCAGTTCAGTCGCGCCAGTACGTTGGGATCTGTCAAGCACTGCGTCAGAAAACTGCGTAAATCCGACTTGTACCAAAAGACCAGGGCTAGTGCTTCCTTGGGGGCATGGAGCGCAGCCGGTGCGATTCTCTTTCCGGGTAGTCGAGTCTCCATCTCGTCTTCACCCCCGAGGTATCTAACGGCCGGTATCAGCGGCAGCGCGGAGCGCCGTCCGCTGCCGCTGTATGCTGATGCTAGGCGGGGGTTCGCTCTCCAGATCTACCCATCGCGCCTCTAGGCAAGGAGGGCATTCAGGGTCTTGAATGCATCTTCGAAGCGGTCCAGCGCCTCTGGCGGTAGTTTGGACTCGAATGTCCCAATGTTCTCAGCGAAATACCGGGCTGGGCGGTAATGGTTGAAGTGTGCACCGTTCATGAGCGGTACGCTCCCAAAATACCTTTCCAGACGGCTGAGAATACGCGGTCCGCCGGAGGGGAGCTTGTCTGCTGTCACTGGCCCCGGAAGATCGCTCTTGTACTCCTCGCTCACCAGTTGGAGGTAGAAGTCATCGCTGAACATGTCTTCGACGTCCGCCTCCTTCGTGCCCGTGAATTGAGCGTAAGTAAGGACGTTCCGCTTGGCGAGGAGCTTCTGCTTGTAGAGGTTCTCGATGATCTGGGCATCCTTACTATGCAGGTCAAGGAGGGTGGCCACAGTGAGGGTCCTCTGCGCGCCGAATAGGGCTGCGAACGCCGGTACCTTGTCGATTCCGCCGACCGGAGTGATGACCCACTTCTCCGAAAGACCGGTGCGGCCACGTCGCTCAAGTACGCCCGACATCGTCTGGATGAAGAGGAGATCAGACACTCCCTCGACTACGAGAGAGTAGGGACCGATGAAGAGCGTCTGTTGAACCTCAAAGCCCAGGGCGCCGTGGAGTGGAAAAAGGCTTCCGGGTGTCGCCCGTAGCACATCCGTGAACACTTTTGTTCCTTCTTCCTCTGGTGGCACATCATCTTCTTCCATGCCCAGGTCCTGTACTATTCGGACGCGCTCCAGGTGGCGCGCATCAACCATAAACGGCGAATGCGTCGTGTAGAGTACCTGATGGTTCGGTCCCAACTCCTCCTCGATATACCTCAGCAGGTCCGCTTGCGCACTTCCGTGGAGAGTCAGTCCGGGCTCGTCCAATAGCAGGATTAGCGAATGACTTCTTCCCTGTTGTTGCGCATACCAAGCCAAGAACGAAAAGAACCAAACGAATCCACCAGAGCGCTCTCCGACTAACGTGGTTGCGAGATGCTTTGAATCGTATACTTCCGCCCAAAGATTTGTCCCGGAACGCATTCCCTCTGGATCCCCGGGTTTTGCCGTCCTCACATCGAAGCGCATTTGGATATGCTTGTTCTGCGACCAGTACTTCAGAATCGTTCGGGTCAGCTTATTCCCAGCTCCCTCCAGTCGGTTCTTGAGGTCAAGCGTACGCTGGGGGTTCAGAAGGTCATCAAGCGTCAGGTTAGCAAGCTCAACTAGGCCAAGAAGTGGGTAGTCTGAGCGCTGAAGATTCCCCGAGGCAAGGCGTTGCTTGAGGGCCTCTATGTTCTCGTGGCCCTTCATTTGGTAGTATTCATCGAAATAGAGAAACTTTGGCACCCGTGCTTTGAGATGTTTCTTGTAGGCGGCGAGATTGACCCCCCCCTCCGTTTGTATC
>JAAYXC010000273.1 GCA_012516115.1 Bacillota bacterium
CCGATAAGCGATTCGGCGGAGGCCAAACCACAGGTGGGGTGAACCTCGCAACGGGAAAACCCACCTACCGGTATAGTCAAGGTTAAACGATCCGACAGGGCAGGTTCAGGAAGGGTAGCAAAATGAAAATGGATCTCATTATAAGTACGGTAACAAAGTTTGGTCGCGCCGCGTTCGCGCGTGCCGGGAGCCGTCTGGATAAGGCCTGCTTCTTCTAGAATCTGCACATGCTTGCTCACCGCCGGCTGGGCAATGCCCAATTCCTGAGCAAGCTGGGTTACCGTATGGGGCCCCTTCTGCAGCAAATCCAGGATCATGACACGGGCTTCGGAACCGAGAGCTCTGGCCACTACGGGAATCCGCTCACGGCTGAAAAGAAGTTGTTTACTGCCCGCTGTTATTGCATCCATTTTTTATAATACCCCTTTTTCGATCGCTGCCAACTGGGAATTGATGGCCTTGATTATATTTGGACTAAATTTTGGTTCCCTTTGAAAGGTATAAAGCCCATTGACTTCTTGCTCTACGTCGGTCAACTGAGTGTAGCAGAACCCACAGATGCGCGGGTCATTCAAGAGGGTCTCCGTAAGGGCCCGATACCGGGCCAGCAATTCCTCAGTCGAAGCGGGCCGGGATCCATCGCCCCAACCATTTTCGTCCTTTTGCTCAGGGTTCCACCAAATGCCGCCGTACTCGCTGACGAGGAAGGGCCCGCCGGTGGGTCGGGCCTCATAAGGGATCCGGCCCAAGTGTGGATTAATATCGGAGCTCGCGGGTAAATTAGGACGATAATGCGCGGCAAAGATTACGGGGTCTTGTTCGTAGTCGTGCACGTCGTAAACATCCGTCAAACCAGCATGAACCCAACCGCTGGTATCGATACAAGGGCGGGTGGGATCGATCTCCTTGGTCAGGCGATAGATCTGCCGAAGTATCTCGGGATCCTGATCGACCTGGGTTTCGTTGAACGGGCACCAGCCTACGATCGACGGGTGGTTATAATCACGGGCCAGGACCTCCAACCATTCGGTCTGGAAGCGTTGGAGGGCAAGCGGATTAGACAGGTCCAATCCCCAATTGGCCATCTCGCCCCAGACGAGATAACCAAGTTTATCGGCCCAGTAAAGAAAACGTTCTTCGAAGACCTTCTGGTGGAGTCGCGCCCCATTGAACCCCATGGCCATCGCCAATTCGATGTCCTTGCGCAACGATTCATCGCTCGGCGCCGTATAGACACCGTCCGGATAATAACCCTGATCGAGAACCAAGCGGTGAAAGAGCGGCCGTCCGTTCAGGAGCAGGGCTGGACCGCTGATGCCCAAAGAACGAAGGCCAAAATAACTTTGGACTTCATCGATAATTCGGCCTTGATAGTAGAGGGAAAGCCGGAGGTCGTATAGGAAAGGACCACCCGGTTCCCACGGCCTTACTTGGTCGGGAGAGATGGTCAAAACCATTTGGACCAAGCCGGCCGTGACTTTGGCCCGCACGGTTCCGACCATAACCCCGTCGAATTCCGCTTTGGCCTCGACTTCCATGTCTTTGGCGGGTCCATTTACAAGGACTAATAAATGGACGCAGGTATTTTCAAGATCGGGCGCGATACGTAACCGGGCCAGATAAGTAGAAGGGACGGCCTCCAGCCATACGGTTTGCCAAATTCCGGTGGTTCGGGTATAAGAGCAACGATGCTGTCTGTAAGAATATTCCGGACTTTGTTTGCCGGAAGGTTGTAAAGGAGAGCGCGTATCGTCTTCGGCGCAAACAACGATTGAGTTCTCGCCGGGACGTAAGGCGTGCGTTATCTCCATAGTGAACGAGGTATAACCACCGCGATGTTTACCTACGGATACCCCATTGACCCAGACTTCCGTGTCGTAGTCTACAGCACCGAAATGGAGAAGGATTCGTTTATTCTCCCATTCGGGAGGCAGGGTAAAGGTTCGCCGGTACCATATGCAATACATAAAGTCCCGGTAACCTATACCCGAAAGCGTACTTTCCGGACAAAAAGGGACCAAGATCCGCCCATCGAGACGATCGGCGCAAGGCAGGCCGCGTTCGCGGCCGCTGCGCCCATGATCGAAACAGAACTCCCATTCGCCGTTGAGGTTGAGCCATGATGAGCGTAAAAATTGGGGGCGCGGATGCGCGGGGCGGGGAACGGTCATTTCATAGCCTCCTATTATATAAATAACTTGTTATGTAC
>JAAYXC010000274.1 GCA_012516115.1 Bacillota bacterium
AGCTCCTCCGCCTTCCGCGCGCCGTAGACGAAGGTGACCGGG
Organism: Bacillota bacterium; assembly: GCA_012516115.1. Classification (GTDB taxonomy): domain Bacteria; phylum Bacillota; class UBA4882; order JAAYXC01; family JAAYXC01; genus JAAYXC01. The sequence goes on from JAAYXC010000274.1 coordinate 43, forward strand.
TGGGATGGGGCCAGAAGCCGGGCCAGTTCGAAGAGGGGAACGACCCCCAGTCCCCCTGCGGCGATAAGAACCGGTCCCCGCTCGACCGGAGTGAACCCCCGACCGAGGGGCCCGAGGACCATCAGGCGCTCGCCCGGCACCACCCGGCGAAGGAGGGCCGTCCCCCGGCCCACCTCGCGGATTAAAAGCTCGATCCGACCGGTCTCCGGATCGGCGGTCAAATAGCCGAAAGGCCGCCGGAGCAATGGGTCTTGAGCACCTTCCGCCGGCGGTTTCACCATGAGGAACTGCCCGGGGCGGAGTTCCCGGGCCAAAGAGGGGGCCGCCAAGCCCAAACGGAAGACCTCCGGGCCCAGCTCCTGTTGCTCGATGACCATAACCTCATGATCGCGCGCCATCATCAGTCAAGCTCCACCCGGAAAAGCGGCCTATAAGGCAGCTCGGCCGCGGCCATGACCTCTTGGGTCTCGTGGCCGCGATCGATGACGGCGATCACCGCTAGCACACGGGCACCGAGGGAGCGGAGGACCTCGGCCGAGGCCATGGCCTGGCCGCCGGTGGTCACCACGTCCTCGAGGAGCGCCACGCCGGCCCCGGCGGGGAGATGGCCCTCGATCTTCTTCTTCGTCCCGTATTCTTTCTCTACTTTACGGACGATGACCCCGGGAAGCCCCGTACGGAGGGAGACCGCCGTCAGAAGCGGTACCGCCCCCAGTTCCGGCGCGGCCAGGACCTCCGTCCCGGCCGGAAGGGACGCCGCGATGGCCTCGGCCAGAGGGGCGAGAAGGGCGGGGTCGAGGACGAAGCGGTACTTGTCCAAATAATATCGGCTCTTCCTCCCGGACCGAAGGGTAAATTCACCTTCGAGAAGGCAGGCCGCCAACAAACGCTCGCGGAGATGGGCCAGATCTTCCACCGTTTCTCCTCCTAAACACTCTTTACGATTTTACCAAGAGATAATTTTGTCTCACAAAGCGCACAAAGATCACGAAGAAAATTAGCTAATTTATTTCTGACTTTCTTGGTGTGCTTTGTGATCTTGGTAAGAGGTTAATCCTCGGGAAGACTCATCTCATAAACACGTGAACCAAGTTTTATCTCATCTCTTTTTTAACCCTCTATGGCTTGGACTCCCCGGACGGCGTCCAGGTCCTGGAGGGCAATGGGCGCGGAGGCTTCCACCGGGCTTTCCAGCGCATTTAAATAAGCCTGGAGGGTATCGAGGCTCGTCAGACAGGGGATCCCCACCTCTACCGCCGCGCGGCGGATACGGAACCCGTCCCGTTCCGGCTCCCTTCCCCGGGGCAAGGTATTGCAGACCATATCGATGCGGCCGGAACGGAGCAGATCGATGACATCGGGTTTGCCCTCACCCAGTTTATAGACGGGCTCCACCGCCAGGCCGTTCTCGATGAGGAAAAGGGCCGTGCCGGTGGTGGCCACGAGGTGAAAACCGGCCCTGGCCAACCCGGCGACGAGGGGTAAGGCATCCGGTTTATCCCGGTCGGCGATGGTGACGAGGGCGGTCCCGCCGCGACGCACCCCGATCCCGGCCGCGCGGAAAGCCTTGGCCAGAGCCTCACCGTAGGTCGGGGCCATGCCCATGGCTTCACCGGTGGACTTCATCTCCGGGCCGAGGGAGACCTCGACGCCGGTCAGTTTGCCGAAGGAGAAGACCGGCGCCTTGACCGCCCAGAACGGACGCTCGGGGTAAAGGCCCGGTTCGTAGCCCTGTTTCCGGAGACTCTCGCCGAGGACGGCCCGCATGGCCACCCGGACCATGGGCACCCCCGTCACCTTGCTCAGGAAGGGCACGGTCCGCGAAGCCCGCGGGTTGACCTCGATGACGTAGACCGTGCCGTCGGCCACCACGAACTGGATGTTCACCAGACCGCGCACATCCAGGGCACGCGCCAGACGGGTGGTGTAAACCAGGATCCGCTCTTTCTCCGCCCGCGTCAGGTTCACCGGCGGGTAGACGGCAAAGCTATCGCCGGAGTGGATCCCGGCCCGTTCCACGTGTTCCATGATCCCCGGGACGAGCACGTCTTCTCCGTCGGCGATGGCGTCCACCTCGCATTCCCGGCCCTGAACGTACTTATCGACGAGGAGCGGGTGTTCGGGCGAGACACGGGCGGCCACGTCCGCATAGTGGACGAGTTCCTCCGGATGGTAAACGATCTCCATGGCCCGGCCACCGAGGACGTAGGAGGGCCGGACGAGGACCGGGTATCCGATCCGGGCGGCGATATCCAGGGCTTCCTCCACGTTACCGGCGATGCCCCCCGGCGGCCGCGGGATACCGAGCTCGGCCAGGAGCCGGTCGAACCGTTCCCGGTCTTCGGCCAGGTCGATCCCTTCCACCGAGGTCCCGAGGATGGGCACACCGGCGGCGGCCAGCGGCCCGGCGAGGTTAATAGCCGTCTGGCCGCCGAACTGGACCACCACCCCTTCGGGTTTCTCCTTTTCGATTACCGCCATGACGTCCTCGAAGGTCAGCGGCTCGAAGTAAAGTCGATCGGCCGTATCGAAGTCCGTGCTGACCGTCTCCGGGTTGTTGTTGACGATGACCGCCTCGTAGCCGGCCTCCCGCAGGGCCCAGACGGCATGGACGCTACAATAGTCGAATTCGATCCCCTGGCCGATGCGGATTGGCCCGGCGCCGATGACCACCGCCCGCCGGCCCCGGCCGGGCCTGGCCTCGTCTTCCTCACCATAGCTTGAGTAGAAATAAGGGGTCTGGGCCTCGAACTCGGCCGCGCAGGTATCGACCATCCGGTAACCGGGGACGATCCCTTCCCTTTGCCTCGCCGCCCGGACCTCCGCCTCCTTTTCCCCACGCAGGGCGGCGATCTCACGATCGGCGAAACCGAGTTCCTTGGCCACGGCCAGGAGTTCGCCGGTCAAAGAAGGCGCCTCGGCCAGAGTTCGCTCGTAATGGACGATCCGGCGGATCTCGGCCAGGAAATAAGGGTCCACCGCGGTGAGCTCGTTAAGCATCTGGAGGCTGAAACCACGGCGCAGGCCCTCGGCCACGGCAAAGACCCATTCATCGCCCGGCCGACGCAGGAACTCCACGAGTTCTTCGTCGCGCCAGGTGGCCATCTTCGGGTGGCGCAGGCCATAGAAGCCGTTCTCCAACGAGCGGATGGCTTTCTGGAGCGCGGCCGGGAAGGTCCGGCCGATGGCCATCACCTCGCCGGTGGCCTTCATCTGGGTTCCCAGGCGCCGGTCGGCCAGGGCGAACTTATCGAAAGGCCAGCGGGGGATCTTCACCACCACGTAGTCCAGGGCCGGCTCGAAGGAGGCAAACGTCTGGCCGGTGACGGCGTTTTTGATCTCGTCCAGCCGGCGGCCGATGGCGATCTTGGCCGCCACCTTGGCGATGGGGTACCCGGTGGCCTTGGAGGCCAGAGCGCTGGAGCGGCTGACGCGGGGGTTGACCTCGATCACGAAATACCGCTCGCTTTTGGGATCCAGGGCGAACTGGATGTTACACCCTCCCTGGATACCCAAGGCGGAGATGATGCGGATGGAGGCCGTGCGCAACCGCTGGTACTCGCGGTCGGAAAGGGTCTGGCTCGGGGCCACCACGATGCTGTCGCCGGTATGGACCCCGACGGGATCCAAGTTCTCCATATTGCAAACGGTAATACAATTCCCGTCGGCATCGCGCATGACCTCGTACTCGATCTCCTTCCACCCGGCCACGCTCTGCTCGAGGAGGACTTGCCGGATGGGACTCTGCCGGAGACCCCGCGTGACCACGGCCACGAGTTCTTCGCGATCGGTGACGAACCCCCCACCGGTCCCCCCGAGGGTATAGGCCGGCCGGACAACCAAGGGGAAACCGCACTCGGCGGCAAAAGCCTCGGCCTCGGCCAGGTTCGTGACGATGGCGCTGGCCGGGACGGGTTCGCCGATGGCCTGCATCGTCTCTTTAAAGGCTTTCCGGTCCTCGGCCCGCCGGATGGCCTCAAGGGGGGTCCCCAGCAAGGCCACCCCGTACCGGTCGAGCACCCCTGCTTCGGCCAGGGCCACGGCCAGATTCAACCCCACCTGGCCGCCCAAGGTCGGCAGGAGCCCCTCCGGTCGTTCCCGGGCGATGATGGCCGCGAGGCTATCCAGGTCCAGCGGTTCCACGTAGACCCGGTCTGCCTGTTCGGGGTCGGTCATGATGGTGGCCGGGTTACTGTTCACCAGGACCACTTCGATCCCTTCTTCACGCAGGGACCGGCAGGCCTGAGTCCCGGAGTAGTCGAACTCGGCCGCCTGGCCGATGACGATCGGACCGGAACCGATGACGAGAACTTTCTTCAAGTTCCTTCCTCCGTTCTTAGGTCTTGCCGCACTCTTTGATCTTCCGCCGAGTGAACTCACCTCCGGTCCTTCGGACCACCCCCTCTCTTTGTCAAAGAGAGGGGGAAGGGGGGGTGAGTTCGTTACACCGCCTTCTTGACCACCGCGGCGAACTCGCCGAAGAGATAGGCGGAATCGGCCGGGCCCGGCGCGGCCTCGGGATGGTACTGGACCGACCAGGCCGGAAAGTGTCGATGGCGCAAACCTTCCACCGTACCGTCGTTGACGTTGACGTGGGTCACCTCGACCTCCGGCGGAAGGGAGGTAGCGTCCACGGCGAAACCATGGTTCTGCGAAGTGATGTAAACCCGACCCGTCCGCAAGTCCTTTACCGGGTGGTTGGAACCCCGATGGCCGAATTTCAGTTTATAGGTCCGACCGCCCATGGCCAACCCCAGGACCTGGTGGCCCAGGCAGATGCCGAAGATGGGTAGCCGACCCAGTAGGGCCCGCACCGTCTCCACCGTACCCGGTACGTCCACCGGGTCCCCCGGCCCGTTGGAGAGCATCAGGGCCGCCGGGGAAAGGGCCAGGATCTCCTCCGGCCTGCTCCTGGCCGGCACGACCACCACTTCAAGGCCTTCCGCCGCCAGGAACCGGACGATGTTCCGCTTGGCGCCGAGGTCGATCAGGACCACCCGCGGTCCCTCGTTGTTGATGGTATAGGGCGCAGTCACCGTGACCTCGTCCACAAAGTTCTGCCCGGAGAGGGGCGGGACGGCCCTGGCGTGGGCCACCAGTTCCTCCGGAGGAAGGGATTCGGTGGTCAGATAACCCCGCATCGTTCCCCTGGTACGAAGACGCTTGGTCAGGGCTCGGGTATCCACCCCTTCCAGACCCAGGAGACCGTAACGGACCAGAAACTCCTCGATCGTCTCCACCGACCGCCAGTTGCTCGGGTGGCGGCACCATTCCTTGACCACGAACCCCCGGGCGCATGGCCGCTCGGCCTCGAAGTCTTCGCGGTTGATGCCGTAGTTTCCGATCAACGGGTAGGTCATGACGATGATCTGGCCGGCATAGGACGGGTCGGTCAAAATCTCCTGATAACCGGTCATCCCGGTATTAAAGACCACTTCTCCTCCGGTCGCCCCGCTTGCCCCGAAAGAGCGGCCCGCGAAAACGGTTCCGTCTTCCAGGGCCAACCAGGCCTTCTGCATAATCATACCTCCAATTAAGATGTCATCCCACATCATTATAGCATATTTAAACAAAAGATTTGCATCTTTATTCGCGGTGGACCAGCCGGCCACCGACGAAGGTGGCCACCGCCTTGCCCACCAGCTCCCTCCCGGCAAAGGGCGTGTTCTTCGCTTTGCTCCGGAAAAGCCCCGGGTCGACCCGCCATGTCCGTTCGAGGTCCACCACCGTAAGGTCCGCCGGGAGTCCGGGGGTAAGGGACCCTTCCGGGAGCCCCAAGATCCGGCGGGGGTTAACCGCCATCTTCATCACCATCTCATCGAGGGAAAGAAGCCCCGGCCGGACGAGCTCGGTCAAGACGAGTCCTAACGAGGTCTCCAGGCCCACCATTCCGTCGGGGGCCAGGGCGAATTCCCGGTGTTTCTCCTCCAGGGTGTGCGGGGCATGATCGCTGGCGATGACGTCGATGGTGCCGTCGGTCAGTCCCTCCCGCAGGGCGGCGCGGTCGGCTTCGCTTCTTAAGGGCGGATTGACCTTGGTGTTGGTATCGTAGGCGGCCACGGCCGCGTCGGTAAGGATGAGATGGTGCGGCGTGGCCTCGGCCGTGACCTTGATCCCCTGTTCTTTGGCCTGACGGATCATCGCCACCGCCCCGGCGGTGGAGACGTGCTGGATATGGACGGCCGCCCCGGTGGCCGCGGCCAAAAGGAGGTCGCGGGCCACCGCCACTTCTTCGGCCAAGGCCGGGATGCCGGGCAGGCCTAAAACGGTCGACCAGCGACCCTCGTGCATCACCCCTTCGCGGCCGATATGGGCGTCCTGGGCATGGAGGAGGATGGGGAGGCCGAAGATCTTGCTGTATTCCATGGCCAGGCGGAGGATCTCGGCGTTCGGCAGCGGGACACCGTCGTTCGAGAAGGCCACGGCCCCCCCGCGGACCAGTTCGCCGAGTTCGGCCATCTCCTCACCCCGCTGGCCCTTGGTGAGGCATCCCACGGCGCAGAGCCGCACCCCGCCGACCCGTTCGGCCTGGGCGAGGACGAAGGCGATCAACGCCGGGTTATCGAGAGCCGGATCGGTATTGGGCATGGCGGCCACGGCCGTGAAACCCCCGGCCGCGGCGGCGGCCAACCCGGTGGCGATGGTCTCCTCGTCCTCCCGGCCCGGTTCCCGCAGGTGGACGTGCATGTCCACCAGCCCGGGCAGGATATGAAGCCCCGCCACCGGGAAGACCTCGGCCCCCGCCGGATCCAGTTCCGGCCCCACGGCCGCGATACGGCCGTCGCGGATCAAGACATCCAGCTTCCCCTGGCGCTGGGTCACCGGGTCCACCACGAAGCCGCCTTTAAGACAGTAGTCCATCTTCTTTCCCTCCCGCCAGGAGATACAAGAGGGCCATGCGGACCGCCACCCCGTTGCTGACCTGGGTGGTGATGACCGCCCGCGGATCGCATGCCGCCTCTTCCGTGATCTCCACCCCCAGATTGGTGGGGCCCGGGTGCATGATCAAGGCATCAGGCGGCAACCGTCTCGCCCGTTCGGCGTTCATCCCGTAGAGACGCGCATACTCGCGGACCGAGGGGAAAAGCCCTTTCTTTTGGCGCTCCAGCTGGAGCCGTAGGACGTTGACCCCGTCCGCCCGGGCCAGGGCCGCGTCCAACTCATAGGCCACTTCCACCCCCAGCGTTTCGATCCCCGGCGGCATCAGGGTCGGCGGACCGACCACCGTGACCTTGGCCCCGAGTTTGGTAAGCCCCCAGATGTCCGAACGGGCCACCCGGCTGTGCATGATGTCCCCGACGATCACCACCCGCAGCCCGTGAAAACCGCCCTTCCGTTCTTTAATGGTATAGAGGTCGAGCAAGCCCTGGGTGGGATGTTCGTGGGCGCCGTCGCCGGCGTTGATGACCGAACAGCGCACCGTCTCCGCCAGGAGTTTCGCCGCCCCGGCGATGGCGTGGCGGACGACGATGACGTCCGCGCCGGCGGCCTCGACGGTCTTGGCCGTGTCGATAAAACTCTCGCCCTTGGCCACGCTGCTCTGGGCCACGCTCAGGTTGACCACGTCCGCGCCGAGCCATTTGGCCGCCACCTCGAAGGAGGTCCGCGTCCGGGTGCTCGGTTCGAAGAAGAGGGTGATCACCGTCTTTCCGCGCAGAGTGGGGAGTTTCTTGATCTCCCGGCCGAAGATCTCCTTGCACGGTCCGGCCAGGGAGAGGACGAGCTCGATCTCTTCCGCCGTCAGGTCGGCCAGGCCTAAAAGGTGCTTGTGGCGCCAAACGGCCATCCCCGTTAACCTCCTTGTCCCGAATCTCCTTTTCCGGACATGAAAAAAGACGTATCTTCTACGTCTCTTTTCCGACCGACGGAGCGGAAAGCTCCTCGATTACCACCCGGTCCTCGCCGTCGATCTCTTTGAGGAGGACGTGCACCACCTCCCGGCGGCTGGTGGGGACGTTCTTGCCCACGTAATCGGCGCGGATGGGTAGTTCCCGGTGGCCCCGGTCGATTAAGACCGCCAGCTGGATCAACCTGGGCCGGCCGAGGTCCATCAAAGCGTCGAGGGCGGCGCGGACCGTCCGACCGGTGTAAAGGACATCGTCCACGAGGACGATCTTCTTTTCCGCTACCCGGAAGGGGATTTCACTCTGGTGGACGACCGGCTGGGGCGAAAGGAGTGAAAGGTCGTCGCGGTAAAAGGTGATGTCGAGGACGCCCACCTGGATCCGTGTCCCTTCCTGTTCGCCGATCAAGCCCGCCAGGCGCTGGGCCAGCGGCACGCCGCGCGTCCTGATCCCGACTAAGGCCAGGTCCTCGACGCCTTTGTTGTGCTCCACGATCTCCCGCGAGAGCCGAAAGAGCGCGCGCCGGAGATCCCCAGCGTCCATGACCTCGGCTTTAATCGGCATGGCTTTCCCTCCCCCAGCGGATTTGCGCACAAAAAAAGCTTCCCACGCTAGCCGTGAGAAGCTACGGACATACCAGAAGCAGGATGGGATGGACTCCTTACTAGCCTCACGGGACTAGCTTAAAGGACTTCCCTTTTTGTCCTTTATACCATACCAGAACAGAAGGTCCCTGTCAAGGAGGCGCAGTCGCTCAGCTAAAATCTTACCGCAGGGAGATCGGACGCTGCGGACGAAATATTAGCGAAGGGACGGGCATGATTCTTCCACGATCAATACCGGCTTCCCGCGCCTCGGCAAAGAAACCGGCGATATTATCCGTTTCCGCGGGAACCTCGCCCAGAGCGGGACCATCTGAAAAATTTGCGCAAGCTCGCCTTTTTGTCGGTCGTAGACGAGCACTTGCTCCGTCGTCAATCCGGCCCCCTGGTCAAACGTGGCCGAGCAGATTATAATTATCACCATCCGATTTCATATAATGGTGATTCTTCTCCTGGACTCTCCGCGCTTTTATGCTCGGCGAGCGACCGTCCAAGAGTTTCGCCTCCCTGAAAATACGCCTTTAGCCCCAGGACGAGACGGGTACCCGGTTAAAGGGAACGCCCCATCCGAGGGGAAAAGGAGGTCGTACCGTGGAAAAAGAGCATCTTGCCTGGTTTCTGGAAGCCCGTTTCGGGATGTTCATCCACTGGGGGATCTACGCCGTTCCCGGCCGAGGGGAATGGGTCAGACAGCAAGAGGATATCCCCGAGGAGGTCTACCGCCAGTACTTCGAGACCTTCGAACCAGTCCGCTACGACCCGCGCGCCTGGGCGCGGGCGGCCAAGGCCGCGGGGATGAAGTACGCGGTGATGACGGCCAAGCACCACGACGGCTTCTGCCTCTTCGACTCATCCTACACCGATTACAAGGCGACCAACACCCCGGCCGGCCGCGACCTGATCCGCGAGTACGTCGAGGCCTTCCGGGCCGAGGGGCTCAAGGTCGGGTTCTACTACTCGCTCCTCGACTGGCACCATCCCGACTACCCCATCGCCGGCGACCGCTTCCATCCCCTGCGCAACCACCCGGACTACCAAGCCCATCGCGGGAACCTCTCCCGCTACGCCGATTACGTCCGCGACCAGGTCCGGGAACTCCTCACGAACTACGGCCGGATCGACATCCTCTGGTTCGACTTCTCCTACGACGAGATGAGGGGCGAAGCCTGGAAGGCTACGGAACTCGTCCGGATGGTCCGCGCCCTCCAACCGTGGATCATCATCAACGACCGCCTCGGCGGCAACCTCAAGGCCAGGGAACCGGAGGAATACGCCGGGGACTTCACCACGCCGGAACAGATCATCCCGCCCGAGGGGATAAGAAACGAAACCGGCGAACCGGTCCCTTGGGAGGCCTGCATTACCCTGAACGACCACTGGGGCTACGCCGCCTGGGATAAGAACTGGAAGTCACCGAAGACCATCGTGCGGGCGCTCGTCGAATGCGTCTCCAAAGGCGGCAACTTCCTCCTCAACGTTGGTCCTACCCCCAAAGGCGAGATCCCTGCTGCCTGTGTGCGGATCCTGGAACAGGTAGGCGAGTGGATGGCGCAGAACGGCGCGAGCATCTACGGCTGCGGCCACGCCGGTCTGCCCAAGCCGGAGTGGGGCCGGTTCACCCGCCGGGGGAACCGGCTCTACGCGCATATCCTGGAACGCGGGGTCGGACCGGTGGTGCTCCGGGGCCTGGCGGGCCGCATCGCCTACGCCCGCCTCCTGGCCGACGGCGCGGAGATCGCGGTGGGCCGTCCCTGGAACGCCGCGGAGTATCCGGAGGACGCCTTCCTCTCCTTTCCCGGTGCGGAGCTACCGGACGAGTGGGATACCGTGGTGGAGTTGGTGTTGAAATGAACGCGATTTGGCCCCAGGAGACTCTCAGCGCCATGCCCCGAAAGATTCGGGATGGGGAATAATTAGTTTCAGGCGGGCTTTTCAGGCGGCTTTTTTCTGGTTTTAGGAGGCCTTGGTTTATGAAGGATCTCACGGGAAAAATTTTTTTACTCGGCGGATTTTTGCTTTTAATCGGCATGGGGTTTTTAGGAAATAGGGTGTTTTTTAAACATCATACCAGGAAGGATGTTCCGAAAAATACTAATATCAAGGCCAAACCCGAAGAAAATCACCATAAATATGGC
>JAAYXC010000275.1 GCA_012516115.1 Bacillota bacterium
CATCGGTCTCCTCTTTACTGTTCGATATCACTAATTATATCCCAGGACTGGACCATTCAGATGTAGTTTGGCGCCCAGGCCTCCTTCTCATCTTCGCGGTTGTTCATGAGCTTCTTTAAGTTATTTACGAATCAAATATTTATTTAAAAAATCAACGACTTCTTTTCTCATATAAGCCGTCTCATAATGACCAGTATCGTATATTAATAACTTCCAACCATCAGGATTTCCATCTTCTTTATAGACCCTTTTCATTACAGCATCAATTTTATATAAGCCCTCAATGGGGGTGAGCTTATCATACTTTCCATTTAATGATAAATGATAACGGGGAGAAATCAAGGCAAGGATATCTGCTGTGTCAAAATGTTTTAACAAACCAGGAACATAATAATACAGGTTGTGGCCATCGAGGGCCCTCTGGGCTATTAATGACCGGAAGTCCGATAGGCAACAGATATCAACACACACTTGGATGCGCTCGTCCAGCGCGGCAATCCACCAGGCCATGGTACTGCCCATCGAAAAGCCGAGGGTTCCGATCTTGTCGGCGTCTACGTCGGGGCGTGAGGACAAATAATCCAGGGCTTTTAAGCTGTCGTAGACCATCATGCCCCATAGAACCCGGCCGTTCCAGAGCATCTCCTTAAATAACTCGGACTCGCTTCGCCCGCGCCTGTCGCCGAAGGCCCAGGCATCGATGCACAACGAGGCGATGCCCATTCCCGCCAGGACATCCGCGTAAGGCGGTTCCTGCAAGGATTTCCTTCCCCGGATAAGTTCGTTCTTGCCCAGCTCGTAATCACCGCCATGGGCGTGGTTGTATAAAATCGCCGGGAATTTTTCTTTTTGAATAATAGGTTTCACGAAATATGCCGGTACTAACTCGATGCCATTAAGATCTAATAGCAAGTTTTCAAGTATATAATTGTCAAAGGTAATTTCAGCTATTTTTTCACAACGGACTGCTCTATTCATAGCGGGAAGATCGCCTAATAGAGACAATAATTTGGACCTTTTTTCTTGTTTGGTAAGACTATTCATTACCAATTGACTCCTTTTAACTATTTTTGCCTATATTCTTAAGAATAAACTAATCGAATATAATAGTTATTCGAAAGCAACGTTTAATAACTCTTCATCTTGGCCGTTAAACATCTTACCATACACCGGGTATTAACCGATACTTAACCTCTCGGCATATTCTTTATAACCCTCCAATTCTTTCTGGAGCGTAGCGTCTTCCAGGGCCGTCCGAATAATGAAAAGCACTGCCAGAATCGCCCCGGGGATCGATGCCCATAAAGAACCGAGCACCAACGGCGTGACCAGATTGAAGACGCTAAATCCGGCGTATCCCGGATGGCGGATATATCGATACGGCCCACCGGTGGCGGTTTTGTGGCCCCGGTCGGATTGGATACGCACGCCGGGCGAGAAAAAGGGGTTGGCGATCATCGCCCAAGTAAAAAGGGCATTTCCGAGGATCGGCAAAACCAATGCCGCCGCCTGAAGCCAGGCATCGAGCTCGGGCGACCAGCCAAAACGGTAATCCAGCCCGGCCACCACCAACAGACCTAAAGCCGGGAAGATATTGAACGTCATGATCGCTTTATCCCATCTTTTTACGTCTTTTCTGGATCTACCGCGTTCCGCCATCAAATCCTCGGGCAATATGAATGCGTTGACTATTACTATTGCCACATATGTGCCGAGGTAAATCCAGGCCCAACGCCACCTCAAAGTACCAGCCGAAACGAATAATAAGACAGCGAATAAAACTAGTTGTATGGCAACTTGAATAAATCTCCTAAACCACGTTTTATCTTATTTTGCGCGGTCATCTTTATTATCTCCTCGATTTTGTTAAAAATCACCCTTTTAATAACCTATTTAAACTTCATTTTGTTCGACAGTGACGACAACTTCCTTGAAGAGAACCGTCCTCCCTCTGAAACGCCAGGAGTTCCGGTCTTAAGGTGATGTAAAGGGTATACCACCGCAATGCCAATGCAGTTTCCGGGACCCGATCGCTTCGCGATACTACTGAAGTTTTACTCTCAAAACAGGAGCGGCCCACCAGGATCATATTGGAGCTCTTATAGGGGCAGGTGATCGTCCTCAAGCGCGAACCGGGCTCGTGGCAAGCCTCGATCTGCGGGAGCCCGGCCCAAGTGGAGTCGAAATCAGTATTTCGATGGTCTTCCCGAATTTCCTGCCAGATGGCGGAAAATGAAAGGGCCACCCGAAATGGGCGGCCCCCTATCCGACGCCTCCCCCTCAGACGGCCACCGGTGACTTCGGAATCAGGAGCTTCATGCCGGCCGGCACCGCCTCGGGTTCGGCGAGACCGTTGGCCCGGACCAGGGCCTCCACGGTGGTGGTGTACCGCCGGGCGATATCCCAGAGGGAATCGCCGGGCTGGACCACGTAAAAGAGCATCGAGGGCCGGCCCGCCGCCGGAGCGAGGGGAACCACGGCCGCGTCCATTACCGCCGTCAGGCTCCGCTGGACGAAGGCTTACGTTTTTACCCAGAGTCTCCCGACGACGCGGACCGTTCGTTCGTCGAGAAGCTCCATCCGTAGCCGGCCCGGTCGCCACGAAAGGGCGCACTCCCACTCGGGTCGGGCTTCGGGCAGCTCGAGGACCTCGCTAAAGGATAAAAGACCTTCTTCTCCCGGCCAAACCGCGTGACAAAGCGCTTCCTCTTCTCCTTCTCCCCCGGCGGAAAGATAGAAGAGGTTCAAGGTAAAACGTCCCTCGCAGAGACATCTTCCTTCGGCCGCTTCCGCCCTGAGCTCTTCCGATGTCAGATCCCCCAGAAGCAACCGGGCGACGGCAGGTTGTTCCGGCGGGATCTCCAGGGTGGCCTCGAAGACGATCTCTCTTTCCGTTTCTCCTTTGATCTCCCGGCCTTCGACATGGGTCCACCGGAGATCCACCACTTCCTCCGGTCCGGGGTTAAGCCCCACTATAAAGGGGATCTCCCGCGTCCGCAAGACCCTGACCTCTACCTGGATCACCGCGGTCAACTCGATTTCCCGCGGTCCGGCCACTCTAACGTCAAATCCACGGACCATGGCCCGTGGCATCAGGGAGGCCCCTTCGGGGACGGCCAGGTCAAGGAAGGCCTCGAAACTCAACGCCGCCCGGCCCTCGGCGCCCCATTCGTTGGCTTCGATCCTTTCGCAGTTCTCCTCGTCCCGTCCCACATAGACGATGCCGGCCTCTACGCGACCGTTGACCATTACCCGGCCCCGGACCATCTCCACCGCCAGTTCCACTATCCGGATGGTCTTGGCCAGGATGCGAAGGAGATCCGGTTTGTTTTCCGGCAAGGCCAAAAGAGTCTTCAAATCCACGCCGGACGCGGCTTTCCCGAGCATCTCCTGGAAGCGGACCGGTTCGCGGTTGACTTCGACCGGCAGATCGAGCTTATCGGCCACGGCAATTCTGCTTTTCTGCGGAAGGAAGACCGTGGCCACAAGCGCCAGTTCGATCCGGCAACGGAAAGCATCGCCGAGGGGGCTAACGGTAACCCGGAGGACCTTGGCCTCAAGGTCTACTTCCATCTCCGGCCGGGCCTCGGCCAAGACCAATTCCGCGACGAAGGTGGGTCCCTCATTTTCTTCGTTCCAGACCGCGCAATATTCCCGTCGGGCCTTCTCTCCTTCCACCATGGCCAAATAACAGACTTCTACCTCGACGGAGCCCTCGACTTCGATCTTGCCTTCCTGGATTCGGTGCCGAAGATCCCTTACCCGGGCCCGCGTAGCGATCGCACGCTCGCACGGCGGACTTCCGGGTGGCCGGACCAAATCGCGGTCCAGCGCGATTTCTTGGACGGCCTGCCCGAGGAATCTCTCGGTTTTGAGCCATCCCTCACCGGTGATGAGTTCCATCCTCCTTTCCTCATTTCCCTCCATCTCCCTAATCTATATGCGCCGGGAAGGGGAAACTGTCCAAAACGGAGAATTCCCCCGGCCACGGGGTGTTCAGCGCCAGCCCCCGCAACCCGCCGAGGACTACCCCGGCCAGGCCATAACGATCCGCCAGCCGGATACGTCGACGTAAACCGCGTTCTTCCAGGAGAAAAAGAAGGCCCTCGTTCTTCTCCCCTTCCCGGGGGAGGATGGCACGATAAACACCGGCTTCCTCTTCCCAGATCGGTCTGGCCCGGGCGGCCAGCGCCATGGCCCGACCGAGGAGCAAGGATACCCGTTCC
>JAAYXC010000037.1 GCA_012516115.1 Bacillota bacterium
CATAATAACTTGGTGATTTCCTTTGTGTTCTTTGTGATTTTGGTGAGAGACAAAATCGGTTATCTTATAAAAGTCGTAGTGTAAGCACGATTGTAATGTAGGAAGTTTTTTAGCGTTCTTTGCGAGCTTGGCGAGGAGAAAAATAAATTTCTATATCGAGAGGTGAACGATCATGGAGAACTGGGGCGAGAAGATCTGGAGGATCGTGGCGCGGGTGCGGGCCGAGCGGCCGCTCATCCACCACATCACCAATATGGTGGTGATGAACGACACGGCCAACCTGACCCTGCATTTGGGCGCTTCGCCAGTTATGGCCCATGCCCGGGAGGAAGTGGCCGAGATGGTGGGCCTGGCCGGGGCGCTGGTGTTAAACATCGGGACTCTTACTCCCTCCCTCGTCGAGGCCATGCTTCTGGCGGGCCGGAGGGCAAACGAACTCGGGATTCCCGTAATCCTCGATCCCGTGGGCGCCGGGGCCACCGGGCTACGGACGGAGAGCGCCCGGAAGCTCATGGCCGAACTCAAGATCGCCGTCCTGCGGGGTAATGCGGCCGAGGTCTCGGTCCTGGCCGGCTGCGGCGGTCGGGTAAAAGGGGTTGACGCGGCCGGTGGGGAGGCCGATCCGGTCTTCGTCGCCTGCCGATTGGCGAAGGAGCGCGGCATGGTCGTGGCCATCACCGGGCCGCGGGATGTGGTTTCCGACGGGGAGCGCGTCCTCCTCGTCGAAAACGGCCATCCGCTTTTGGGCTCCATCACCGGCACGGGCTGCATGGCCACCACCGCCGTGGCCGTCTTCGCGGCGGTGGAGAGGGACTATCTGGTGGCGGCCGCGGCCGCCCTGGCCTATTTCGGGATCGCCGGCGAACGGGCGGCGGAGAGGACGAGCGGTCCCGGTTCGTTCAAGGTCGCCCTCCTCGATGAAGTGGCCAACCTCACCCCGGCGATCCTGGCCGCGCGGGCCAGGATAACCCAACCGGCGGCGGAGGAGGTAGGAAGATGAAGACCGGATGGGAACTCTACGTGATTACCGATAGGGGACTGGCCGGGGGGCGTCCCGTGGGGGAAGTGGTCCGGCAGGCCCTGGAAGGCGGGGCGGAGGTCATCCAGCTGCGGGAGAAAACCCTCCCCACGGGGAAGATGGTGGAACTCGCCGCCGCCTTGAAAGAACTCACCCAGGCATACGGGGCGCGCGTCATCGTCAACGACCGCCTGGACGTGGCCCTGGCCGTGGACGCGGACGGCGTCCATTTGGGCCAGGAGGACATGCCCGCCCGCATCGCCCGGCGGCTCCTCGGCCCGGAAAAGCTTCTCGGCGTCTCCGTCTCCTCGGTGGAGGAGGCGCTTCGCGCCGTGGAGGACGGCGCGGATTACGTCGGCGCCGGCGCGGTTTTCCCTACCGCCACCAAGGGCGAGGCGGGGGTTATCGGGATCGAAGGGTTACGGGCCATCGCGGCGGCCGTGGACCTACCGGTCGTGGCCATCGGCGGGATCGACCGTGCCAAGGCGGCTGAAGTCATCGCCGCCGGCGCCGCGGGGGTGGCCGTGGTTTCGGCGGTCATGGCGGCCCCGGATCCGAAAGAGGCGGCGCGGGAGATCCTTTCGACCGTCGTCCAGGCCGCGAGGGCCAGGGCCGGCCGGACGTGACGGGCGCGGGGTGGACGGGCTTGGAAATAGAAGAGATCGGTGAATTCGGGCTCATCGAGCGGTTACGGCCGGGTTGTCTCCGTGGCGGGGGTGTCGTCCGCGGGATCGGGGATGACGCGGCCGTGTTGACCTTCACCCCCGGCGCCCTGGTCCTCGCCACCTGCGATATGCTGGTAGAGGGCCGGCATTTCCACCGGCGGTATTTCACCCCCTATCAATTGGGCCGCAAGGCCCTGGCCGTGAATTTAAGCGACATCGCGGCCATGGGGGGGAGGCCGCGGCATGTACTGGTCTCGATCGGCCTCCCTGCCGATCTGGGAGTCGAATACGTGGAAGAAATCTACCGGGGCATGAAGGAACTGGCGGCGAAGGCGGCGGTGAACGTCGTCGGCGGGGACACGGTGAGCGCCCCTTTACTTATTCTCGATCTTTTTGTGTTGGGGGAAGCTTATGGCCGGTACGTGCCGCGGAGCGGGGCGCAGCCGGGGGACCTCCTTCTTGTCACCGGTGAACTGGGCGCTTCCGCCGCCGGGCTCATTCTTTTATTAGCAGAAAAAGCTAACGCGGTCCCACCGGAGATCGCCCGGCCCCTCTTTGCCGCCCATCGCGAGCCGCAACCGCGTCTGGCGGAGGGAAGGTTGCTGGCCGGAGAGGCCACGGCCATGATCGATATCAGCGACGGCCTGGCCAGCGAGGTGCACCACATCTGCGGGGAAAGCGGCGTGGGGGCGGTGCTTCGGGCGGAGAAGATCCCCATCGGTCGTGCCACCCGGGAGGCGGCGCGGCTTCTGGGCCGCGCACCCCTGGACCTGGCCTTATACGGCGGCGAGGACTACGAGCTCCTTTTTTCCCTCCCGCCGGAACGGGCTGAGGAGACTGCCTCCCTCCTGCGGAGGAAGACCGGGACCGCGGTCAGCATAATCGGGGAGTGCCGGCCGCGCGAAGAGTGTATCAGGCTTTCCTATCCTTCCGGCGAGAGCGTGCCTCTTTCTCCGGGGGGCTTCGACCATTTTCGCGCCGAGGAAGGGGATTGAAGGTGCGCTGCGCGCTCAGCATCGCCGGGTTCGATCCTTCGGGCGGGGCCGGGATCCAGGCGGACCTTTCGACCTTTGCCGCCTTCGGGGTCTATGGGCTCACCGTCGTGACGGCCGTCACGGCCCAGAACACCGTGGAGGTTAAGGCGGTCCACCCCCTCCCGGCCCCTCTGATCGAGGCCCAGCTGGAGGCGGTCTTTGCCGATCTCCCGGTGGCGGCGGTAAAGACCGGCCTTCTCCCGGCGGAAGACGGCATCTTCGCCGTGGCGGCGGAGATGCGGAAACACAAAGTGGAAAAGCTGGTGGTGGATCCGGTGATGATTGCCACCACCGGCCGGGAATTCCTTTCCCCGGCGGCCGTGGCGACTTTGAAAGAGACCCTCCTTCCATTGGCCTTCCTCGTCACGCCCAACCTCCACGAGGCCGGGGTCCTGGCGGAGATGAGAGTCGACGGCCCGGCGGCCATGGAGGAGGCAGCGCGGCGGATCCACGCCCTGGGCACGCGGAACGTCCTTATCAAGGGCGGACATCTCGAGGGCGAGCCGGTGGACCTCCTCTACGACGGGCGAGACTTCATCCGTTTCCCCGGCCGCCGCCTCCCCGGACCTCCGGCC
>JAAYXC010000276.1 GCA_012516115.1 Bacillota bacterium
AGGATCTCGCGGGCGAAAACATCGACGATCGTGCTCACTTTCCCCACCCTTTCTTTTTTTACTAAAAATATCCGTTTTTACCCCAAAGTAAGAATCAACGCCCCGGCTGCGATCAATAAACCCCCAAGGATGGTCTTCCCGTCCGCTTTTTCCCCCAAGAAAATGAAGGCCAGCAACATCGCGAAGACCACTCCCAATTTATCGACCGGAGCCACCTTGGAGGCCGGACCGAGCTGTAAAGCACGGTAATAACATAACCATGAGGCCCCGGTGGCGAGAGCAGAAAGGACTAAAAAGATCGAAGTTTTCATGGGAAGCCTGAACGGGTTTTGCCACTCGCCGAGACCGAAGACGATGCCTCCGGAAAAGATGGCGACCACGATGGTCCGGAGAAAAGTAGCCAGATTGGAAGGGATACCCGTCACGCCGATTTTACCGAAAACAGCGGTTAACCCGGCGAAAAAGGCCGACCCGAGGGCAAAATAGACCCAACCAGGGACCAAAAACATCACCTTCCCAATGCTTCTTTCTCACCGTACGATCAGACTCTCCCCGGTCATCTCCGCCGGCTTGGGCAGGCCCAGAAGCTCCAGGACGGTGGGGGCCACATCGGCCAGGATGCCGTCGCGTAGGTCGATCTTTTCCCGATGGCCAGCGAGGATCACCGGCACGGGGTTCGTCGTATGGGCCGTATGGGGTTCCCCGGTCTCGTAATCGATCATCTGCTCGGCGTTGCCGTGGTCGGCGCAGGTCACCACCGCCCCGCCCCGCGCGAGGACTGCGGGGACCACCCGGGAAAGGCAGGTATCGATGGTCTCCACCGCGGCGATGGCCGCCTCCAGCACCCCGGTATGGCCCACCATGTCGCAGTTGGCGTAGTTCACGACGATCGCGTCGTATTTATCCGTCGCAAGCTGCGCCAATACCGTATCCGTGACCTCCACCGCGCTCATGGAGGGCTTCTGATCGTAAGTGGGGACCTTGGGCGAGGGGACCAGGATCCGATCCTCGCCCGGGAAGGGCGGCTCCTCCCCGCCGTTGAAGAAGAAGGTCACGTGGGCGTACTTTTCCGTCTCCGCCGTGTGGAGCTGCGTGCGCCCGGCGGCGCTGATGACCTCGGCTAAGACGTTTTTCATCTTCCCCTCCGGCGGGAAGAGCACCGGCGCCTCGATGGTCTCGTCATACTGGGTGAGGCAGACGAAATCGACGTCCGGAAAGCCTCCGGGGCGCTCGAACCCCTGGAAATCCCGGTCCACGAAAGCCCGGGTGATCTCGCGCGCGCGGTCCGGCCGGAAGTTAAAGAAGATGACCCCGTCCCCCGGTTCAATGGTCGCCACCGGGCGGCCGGCCTCCACGATGACCGTGGGGAGGACGAACTCGTCGGTGACCCCGTTGGCGTAAGACTTCTCCACCGCCTGCCGGGCGCTGGCCGCTTTTTCCCCCTCGCCTGCCACCATGGCCCGGTAGGCCTTCTCCACCCTCTCCCAGCGCCGGTCGCGGTCCATGGCGTAGTAGCGGCCGGAGACGGTGGCGATGCGGCCGATACCGATCTCTGCGCACTTGGCTTCGAGCTCGTCCAGATACTCCAGGGCCGACTGGGGAGGGGTATCGCGGCCGTCGAGGAAGGCATGGATGAAGACCTTTTTTAACCCGGCCTCGGCGGCAAGCCGGAGAAAACCGTAAAGATGCTCGGTATGGCTGTGGACCCCGCCCGGGGAGACGAGGCCCATGAAATGAAGGGCGGCTCCGCGTTCCTTGACCCGCCGGAAGAGGTCTTGCAACACTTCGTTCTTCGCCAGCTCGCCATCGCGC